>CAITMP010000730.1 GCA_903893525.1 uncultured Acidobacteriia bacterium
AACCGATTGCGGCGCGAGCAGTAGCGGAACTCGACAGTCGGTTGCATTTCTGTCACTTCATGCCACCGACTTGTATGAAACTCCATTCCCTGTCCCGTCGTCAGGCGATCTCCACCTCCGGTCTTTTGCTCACCGCCGCGCTGGCGGGAACGTCGGCATCCGCTGCTGCCGAGGCTCCGCCCAAGCAGGCGACCACCGCCGGCCATCCGCCCTTCCGGTTTTGCCTCAATACCGCGACGATTCGCGGTCAAAAGCTCGGGATTGAGCGCGAGATCCAAATTGCAGCCGATGCAGGCTACGATGCCATTGAGCCGTGGATTGAAGCGATTGATGCCTACAAGGCCGGAGGCGGTTCTCTTTCCGATCTGAAAAAGCGGGCACTGGATCTGGGGGTTGCCATCGAAAGCGCCATCGGTTTCCCGGAATGGTTGGTCGATGACGATGCCCGGCGTGCCAAAGGCGTGGAGCGGGCGAAATACGAATTGGATCTGCTGGCTCAATTAGGAGGCAAACGCCTCGCCTGTCCCCCGAGCGGTATCACCGATATTTCCGGGTTTGATCCTGCCAAAGCCACAGAGCGCTATCGGACGTTGCTGGAGATTGGCGATGGGATTGGGGTATTGCCGCAGTTCGAACTCTGGGGCTTTTCCAAGTCGTTCCATCGTCTGGGTGACTGCGTGGGAGTGGCGATGGAGACCGGACATCCCAAAGCCTGCGTCTTGATTGACGTCTTTCACCTTCACAAGGGGGGTTCCGAACCCCGGGGACTCCGCCTCCTCGCGGCCAACACGGTGCGGGTTCTGCATATGAATGATTATCCGGCGGACCCTCCCCGCGACAAGATCGATGACAGTTTCCGGGTCTATCCAGGAGAGGGGGTCGCCCCCATTCGTGAAATCCTTGGAATTCTCAAGGGACTGGGCGGCCCCAAAGTTCTGTCGCTGGAACTTTTCAGCCGGAAGATGTGGGAGCAGGATCCGCTAGTGGTCGCCAAAGCCGGTCTGGCCAGGATGAAAGCGCTGGTCTAAGGCACTTCGGTGGTGGCTGGCCCCGGATGGGCACAATCCAAGGTCGGTCGTAAAAAAAGCGGGCTCCCTTTCGGGAGCCCGCTTTGTTGAATCAGCGGTGCCAGACCGCCGGTTTATTTCTCTGTGAAGCGATAGAATCGATTCGCGGAGGTTTTCCCGACCGGCGCCTTGAAGAGCGCCGAACCGGTTGCATCCAGGGAGACAGTGCCGGCGTCGACCCAATGGTCAGAGGCCAGATCGTCGGAACTTTCAATTCCGACCGTTGCCTTGGGCGTTCCAAACAATTGGACGTTCAGGGCGCTCGCGTCGGAGTTGAGCTGTGACACCGTTCCCATGTTCGGGAGGGCGGTGCCGATGACCTGGCTGTTGCCCAGCCGATCCACGGCCAGGAGATGGTAGGCGGATGCACCACCGGAATCCACAAGGCTGTAAGCCTTGGGGGTACGTCCATTGCCGATCAGCGGGACGAGGTGTGCGGTGACTCGAACCCAGCCGGTGGAGTCATGGCGTTCAACGAGGAACCCAATGACATCGGAATCGGCCAGGGCACGCCACTCGACCCGTGTCGCGTTCGCGCTCTCGCGCTGGGCGGTGAAGGACGACAACCGGGCTGCCGTCGGCGGTGCGACGATATATCCGAAGTCAATGGTGGAATCCGACCCACCCGAGAGCAGGAGGTCAGGAGTGGTTCCGCTGGGGTCATCGTTGCTGTCGGTATCCAGCGTTCCCTGGGCGGTCACGGTGGGGATGTAACCCGACAAGGCTCCGGTCGAGTTGCTGTCGTCCACCGTGACGGTGTAGGTGCCCGGGGGTTCGCTGAACTTGTAACGTCCATTCGAGTCCGTCGAGGCATGGTCGGTCAGCGACTGGCCGGCGGCCGTGGTTCCGGTCAGGGTCAGGGTGACACCCGTGATTCCCGACTCGGTCGAATCCTGGACACCATCCCGATTGGTATCGAGCCAGACATAATCGCCGATGGTCACCGGGATGTAATATCCGAAGTCGATGGAGGCATCGACAGTGCCCGAATTCAACGCGGCGGGGGAGGTGCCGGTGGGATTCGGATTGCTGTCGGTGTCCGCAGTGCCTTGTCCGCTTGCCGTCAGGGCGTAGCCCGCCAAGGCGCCGCCCGTGGCTGAGTTGGTTGCATCCACGGTCACGAGGTAGGTTCCCGGGGCTGCCAAGAACTGATAGAAGCCAAGGCTGTCGGTGGTCACCTGGTTGGTCACGATGACGCCCGCGGCATTGGTTCCGGTCAGTGTGAGGGCCACACCGGCGATACCCGGTTCGCCCGTGTCCTGAACGCCGTTGCCGTTGGAATCGAGCCAGACAAAGTCACCGATCTTGACCGGCTTGTAATACCCGAAGTCGACGGTGTTATCGGACGAACCGGAGGCAAGAGCGACAGGGGTTGTCCCGCTGGGGTTCGTATTGCTGTCGGTCGATATCGAGCCCAGACCGGTGGCGGTCGGTGAATAGCCAGCCAGAACGGTGGCCGTATTCCCAGCATCCACCGTCACCGTATAGGTCCCGGGAGGTTCGCTGAACGAATAGGCACCGTTTTCCGAGGTGATGGCATGGTCGGTGACCGGGACTCCCGATCCGGTCGTACCGCTCAGCGTGAGGGTGACCCCATTGATACCGGGTTCACTGCCATCCTGGATGCCATTGCCGTTGGTGTCGACCCAGACGAAGTTACCAATGGTGACCGGCCGATAATAGCCGAAGTCGATGGTGTTATCCGTGGCACCTGAACTCAAAGCCGTCGGAGTGGTGCTGCTGGGGCTCAGATTGCTATCAATACCAGGTGCACCCTGATTGACAACCGTCGGGGCAAATCCCAGGAGGGCACCCACGGAGTTACTGGCATCCACGGACACCGTATAGGTTCCCGGAGGTTCGCTGAAGGAGTAGGCACCGGATGAATCGGTTGTGGCGTAATCGGTCAGCGGGGAGCCTGAGGCCGTGGTTCCGGTCAACGTCAGGGTCACGCCGGGGATGCCCGGTTCACTGAAATCCTGAATGCCGTTGCCGTTGACATCGACCCAGACAAAATTGCCGATTTTGACCGGTCGAATGTAGCCGAAGTCGACGGTGGTATCCGATCCGCCGGTATTGAGGGTCAGGGGCACCGTTGAACTCGGGCTGTCATTGCTGTCAGTCCCTGCGCTTCCCTGGCCCGAAACGGTCGGGATGAGGCCGTTCAGCGACCCGGAGGCGTTGCTGGAATCGACCGTGATGATGTAGATTCCCGGAGGTTCGCTGAACCCATACGAGCCGTCCGAAGCCGTTGTGGCATGGTCCGTGATGGAGGCACCGGCTTGTGTGGTTCCCGTGAGAGTCAGGGTGACACCGGGGATGCCGGGTTCACCAGAATCCTGAATGCCGTTGCCGTTGGTATCGCTCCAGACGAAGTCTCCGATGGTCACGGGAGCGTAGAATCCGAAGTCCACGGTGGTGTCGCTGGCTCCCGAAGCCAGGGAGGTCGGCGAGGTGGAGCTCGGGTTGGGATTGCTGTCGGTGGACGGAGTTCCACGACCGGTGGCGGTGGCCGAATATCCGGCCAGAACGTTGGTCAGGTTGCTGGCATCCACCGTCACTGTGTAAGTGCCGGGCGGCTCGTTGAAGAGGTAAGCTCCGCCTGAGGTGGTGGTCGTATCTGTGACGGTCGCTCCCGAGGAGGTGGTGCCCGTCAGGGTCAGGGTTACGCCGTCAATGCCCGGCTCACCCACGTCCTGCACCCCGTTTCCGTTGGAGTCGAGCCAGACGAAGTTTCCAATGCTGACCTGTTGGTAGTAGCCGAAGTCGATGGTGTTATCCGTCGCTCCCGAGGTCAGGGTTGCCGGGGAGGTGCTGCTGGGATTGACATTGCTGTCAGTCAAAGTCGTTCCCAATCCGGTGGTGGTGGGGAAATAGCCGGTGAGGGCAGCCGACGCATTACTGTCATCCACCGTCACGGTGTAGGTACCGGGAGGCTCAGAGAACGAATAAAGTCCGTTGGTATCGGTGGTTGCATGGTCGGTGATGGTGGCTCCGCCCGCGGATGTTCCGGTCAGGGTCAGAGTCACACCGGTGATACCCGGCTCACCGGTGTCCTGAACCCCGTTGCCATTGGAATCAACGAACACGAAATCTCCAATCGTCACGGGTTGATAGAATCCGAAATCGACGGTTCCGTTGTTGTTGCTGCCATTGGGACCGGGTTCCTTGCCGGAATTGAGGGTGACCACGGCGCTGACCGCTCCGTTGCCGGTGGAGGCGTAGCCGTTGTTATCATTATCGATGTCGGTATTTGGTCCTGGAGGCGGTTGAGGACCCGAGGGGGCGAGCCCTGCCAGCGACGCACCGGTCCCAAAATTGGACGGATCAATTTGGAGGACGTAGGCACCCACGGGGAGACTGGTGAAGGCATAGTATCCTGGAGCCCCGGCCTGGGTGAAGGTGGTCGTGGTAGCGACGAACTGGTCGACTCCCGGTGTGTAGGTGCCGCTGGCATCACTGTCCTTGTAGAGGTTGATTTTGACCCCGTTGATTCCGGTTTCGCCGGTGTCGACCAAACCGTTTCCGTTGGTGTCGAGCCAGACAAAGTCACCGATGCTCATGGAGCCGGTGGGGAGATTGAGTCCGGCATCCCAGGTCGAATCGTACTGGCCGCCCGCCAGGGTGAAGGTGGTGGTCTTGCCCAGACTACCTCCCGAGGTGGTGGCATCGGAATCGGTTGACGCTGTGCTTCCGGCGGCATTCTTGCTGGTGAAGGTATCGCCGGTCGGCAGCGTGAACTTCAGATAATAGGTGCCATTGGGCAGTCCATCGAAGAGGTAATAGCCGGGGTTTCCGTTGATATCATTGGTCGTCGTGGTGGAACCCAACAGTGTGTTGGCACTGGAGAAGACCTGCACCGCAATGCCGTTGAGTCCGCTGGAGGCTGGCTCATTCTGAATGCCATCCGCGTTGACATCATTCCAGACATAGTTGCCGACGGCGTTGATCGGAGTCGTCGGTTTGTAGATGCCCTGGTCGATGTTGAGATTCACCTGGCCGTCGACGAGGGTGGTGATCGGCGTGATGGTGGCCGGGAATCCCTTCACCGTGGTGGAGGTGCCGTCAGAATCGACCGTTCGATCCGACCCCTGCGCGGCAGGTGAGGTCAGGTAGGTGGGCGGTGTGAAGAAAACCGCATAATAGTCGCCCGCAGCGAGACTCGAGAACAGGTACTTTCCGCCACCGCTGGTGAGCGTGAAGTCCACGTAGGTGTCCTTCGTGGGGTCAGGACCCGCCTGGGATCCGGTGTGCTTGTAAAGTTCGACTCGGACGGCGTCGACACCCGTTTCTCCAGAATCCTGGATGCCGTTGTGGTTGGCATCATTCCAGACGAAGTCACCCAGTGCCGCCGGTTTGATGGGCTGCGCTGCGATACCGACCTTGATGGGTTCGGTGGGGTTGAACGGTGTGAGCGTGTCGGTGGGAGTGGCAATCACGCCGAAAGAATTCCAGGCGATGGACCCGTCGGTTGGGGCGTTCGGCGGGACGCGCATCTGCCAGTTGAGTTCGACCTGATCCAGGGGGCCGAGGACGGTCTTGCCGAAGTCAAATTTCAGCGATTGGACGGTCGTGATATCCGCGGGAACCAC
>CAITMP010000731.1 GCA_903893525.1 uncultured Acidobacteriia bacterium
CCGGACACCGCCCGGCAGAACAAAACCTCCGGCGGAACCACCACCCGCCAGATCCACCAGACCGACACGGAGCTAAATGCCCAATGACGCAACCACTACCACCCTCCCGTCACCGCGCGTGTTTATTTCCGGAAGAACCCACCACTCCATGCAAATAGCCACCCTCCAAGCCATCCCCGTCCGCCTCCGCCGTGACCGCGACCGCGCCCAGCGCACCGCCGGCTCCCCCACCGCCCTCGCCGGTACCTCCGACTACCGCCTTTCCCCCACCGTCGGCTGTCTCTACTCCATCCATTTCGAAACCGCCATTGTCAAAATCACCACCACTGACGGCCTTGTAGGTTGGGGCGAAGCCCAGGCCCCCCTCGCCCCCGAGGTCGCCTGCGCCATCATTGACCGCCTCCTCCGTCCCGTCATCGAAGGGGCCCAATTCGACCCCACCCCCGCCGGAATTGCCCAACTTTGGGAGCTTATGTATGCCACCATGCGCGTCCGCGGCCAATCCGGCGGTTTCATGCTCGATGCCATCTCCGGTGTCGACATCGCTCTCTGGGATTTAGCCGCCAAATCCGCCAACCTTCCCGTTGCGCAACTCATCAACCCCGCAGCCCCCCAAACGGTTCCCGCGTACCTCAGCGGCGTCTCCGGCGCGACCCCCCAGGAGCAGGCCAAAACGGCCCAACAATACCAATCCCAGGGTTTCCAAACCTTCAAAATCTTCCACGGTGCCGAAAACCCGGACCTTTTCGATACCCTCGACACCCTCCGCCACAACCTCCTTCCCGAAACCCGCCTCGCCGTCGACGCCCTCTGGCGCCTCACGCCCGAGACCTGCCCCGCCTTCGTCGGCGAACTCGACCGGCGCAACATCCTCTGGCTCGAAGCCCCCCTCCCGCCCGAGGATCCCGCCCAACACCACCAACTGGCCCGCACCACCTGCACCCCGCTCGCCATCGGCGAAAGCTACCGAACAGCCCGCGAACTCGCGCCCTTCGTCCAATCCAACACCATCCGCTACCTACAGCCCGATCTCGGCCGCACCGGCATCACCGAGGGTCTCCGCATCGCCCGACTGGCCCGCGAACGCGATATCCAAATCGCGCCCCACGTTTCCATCGCCCTCGGCCCCCAAATTGCCGCCGCCATCCACTATGCCGCCGCCCTGAACTGCGACCTTCTCGAACACAACCCCTCCGTTTTCGAAGTCGCCAACCGGTACTCCGCCACGCCCCTGCGTGTCGACAATGCAAACTACATCGTCCCCTCCGGTCCCGGCCTGGGAGCTGATATCCTCTTCGACCAGCTCCTCGCCGACCTCCATAAGGAAAACTAACAACATGCGCACCCTAGAAGGCGTCTACCCAATCCTCGTGACCACATTCCATGACGATGGCTCCATCGACCCCGGCAGCCAAGCCAGCCTCGTGGAACATCTCCTGTCCCAGGGAGCCCACGGCCTCGGCCTCTTCGGCAACGCCAGCGAAGGCTACGCCCTGCTCGATTCCGAGCGCCGCGAACTCCTGAAAGTCATCCACGAAACGGTCAATGGTCGGGTCCCACTTGTCGTCTCCAGCGCGGCCAACGGCACCGACGCTGCCGTCCGCCTCTCCAAACAGGCACAGGACGAGGGTGCCGACGCCCTCATGGTCCTCCCGCCGTTCTACCTGAAGACCGACGCCGACGGCCTGATGCATTACTATTCCTCCATCAGCAACGCCGTTTCCATCCCGATCATGGTCCAGGACGCGCCACTGATGACACAGGTCCCCATGCCCGCCGCCCTTCTCGCACGCATGGGACGCGAGATCGAGAACGTAAAGTACGCCAAAGTGGAAGCTCCCCCAACCGCCCCCAAGGTTTCCGCCGTAGTTGCCGCCAATGGCCCGGTGGTATTCGGCGGCCTCAACTGCAACTTCATGATCGAGGAGCTAGAACGCGGCG
This sequence comes from uncultured Acidobacteriia bacterium, assembly GCA_903893525.1. Lineage (GTDB taxonomy): Bacteria > Acidobacteriota > Terriglobia > Bryobacterales > Bryobacteraceae > BOG-234. Next base: position 1,942 of record CAITMP010000731.1, read on the forward strand.
CGCGCGGCATGATGCCCGGCAGCGACATGATCGCCATTCTCGTCGACATCTGGAACAAGATGGAGGCCGGTGACAAAGCCGGCGCTTGGGCCCAGTTCACCAGGGCACTCCCTTTGATAAGGTTCGAACTTCAGCCCGGCATGGGTGTTTCCGCGATGAAGCACAATCTCCAGGCCGCCGGCGTCATCAAGAGCACCTACGTGCGCCACCCCACCGTTTCCCTCGGCGCGCAGAGCGTCAAGGAACTCGAATTCCTGCGCCAAATGGTTTACGAACGGCAATGAAAAACCTGCGCTGGTACATCGCGGCCCTGCTGTTCCTTTCCACGGTCATCAACTACATCGACCGCCAAGCCCTGTCGGTCGTAGCACCTGTTCTGACCAAGGAACTGCACCTGTCGCCGGTCGCCTACGCGAACATCCTGCAGGCGTTTCTGGTTGCCTACACCGTGATGTACCTCGTATCCGGCATCCTTGTCGACCGCTTCGGCACCCGCTTGGCCCTCGGCGGATTCGTGCTCTGGTGGTCGGTTTCCAACATGCTGCATGGATTGGTGAACTCCGCCATGCAGCTCGGAGCCTTCCGGTTCCTGCTCGGCCTGGGCGAGAGCGGCAACTTCATGGCCGCCTGCAAGGCCACTTCGGAATGCTTCCCCGCCAAGGAGCGCGCGTTCGTCAACGGCTTGGTCAACGCGGGAGCCGCCGCAGGGGCGATTATCGCGGGCCCGCTCATCGTTTGGTTGAACTTTACTTATGGCTGGCGATCCACCTTCGTCGCCACCGGCGCATTGGGTTTGTTTTGGCTGATCCCGTGGCTGCTTCTCTACAAGGATCCGCCAGCCACCGAATCGACACCCGCCGGCAGCCGTTTGGCCGCATGGGTTGGCCTCCTCGGACTCCGCCAGACCTGGGGACTGTTCCTGGCCCGCTTCTTTTCCAGCCCGGTCTGGTGGTTCTACCTCTTCTGGCTCCCGAAGTACTTGGTTGAGCAGCGCGGATTCACCATGCAGCAGATGGGCCTGCTGGTCTGGCTCCCCTATGCCTTCGCCGATCTGGGCTCGGTTATCGGCGGCTGGCTCTCCGGTCATCTGATCAAGCGGGGCTGGAATGTTCTCAAGGCCCGCACCGCCTGCATGCTCCCGTTCGCGATGGTGATGCCGCTTTCCGTCCTGATTCCTTGGACCAGTTCGTCCGTAATTGCCATGGCCGTCATCTCTATTGTTGCGTTCAGCCACATGGGATGGATGACCAACCTGACGACCGTCACAAACGATATCTACCCCCGGCCCGTCGTCGGATCCGTCGCGGGCATCGCCGCATTCGGAAACGGACTGGGCGGTGCCGTCTTCACGTGGGCCACCGGCCAAATCGTCCAGCACTTCAACTACGACGCCATTTTCGTGATCATGGGCTTCCTGCACCCCATATCATTCCTTCTCTACCGATATCTCGTCAGGACCGAGGTGCATGAACCAGCCTAGTCCCGCCGCCATGGGCGACACTGGAGTTTGACTTGGCGCGAGTACCACGAAAGCACAAAACACACGGTTGAGTCCCTGCGCCGCAGTCGGCACTTCCTCGACTGGGCCAACATGCCCGACCCGTTCCGCCATTACGACGGCGTGCCGGTATTGGACCTGCCCGCCGACTGTAGTACGTTTCTGTCGTGGCTGCTCTTTCATTCGGCGGCGATCAGCGCCACCAAAGTAGCCCCGGGCTCGGGCCATCGCTACGCCCTGCGCGTCAACCCGTCGTCCGGGAACCTGCACCCGACCGAGTTCCACTTCGTCACCCGGGGTCTGAAGGACTGGCCCGATGGGGCCTACCACTACCGACCGTCGTCCCATATGGTCGAACAGCGGGCGATTGGGCCGGTTGCAGGCTTTGAAGCACATGACGCGCCGCTGATTTTCATCCTCACCAGCATCCCGTGGCGCGAAGCTTGGAAGTACCGCGACCGGGCCTACAGGTACTGCCTTCTCGATATCGGACATGCATGGCAATCACTGGAACTTGCGGCAGAGTCGGTTGGCTGCGATGTGGTTGCGCTTGGACGCTTCGACGACCAGGCTGTGGCGGCGTCACTGGGATTGCCTGCTGACGAATGGCCCATGCTGATCGTGGAAATCCGAGGCTTGGAAGTGTGCGCGCTGGAACCTGTCGACCCGGACTGGACGGGAGGAGTTCCGAACCGCCTCTCCGAATCCGTTCTGTCTTATCCATCGATTGAGGCCGTCCACGCCGCAACCGGGAACTCGGGTGTTGCCTATGGGGATAGGCTTCCGAATCTTCCCTTGGGGCTCCCATTCTCGGGAGAGGTCGCCCGCCGCCGCCGTTCGGCGCTCGACTTTGTTGGCGGGGATCAATCCATATCCAGGGAGCAACTTGCAACACTGATCCCAGCCGGGACCCGCCTGATTCAGTTGTACCTTTACGCCCATCGGGTGGAATGCCTGGAGCCTGGCCTCTATCGGATCGGGCCGGACCGTGAATTGGAGCTGGTCAAATCCGGCGACCAGCGAGTCATGGCGGCCGCGTTGAGCTTAGGCCAGGACCTAGCGGGAAACGCCTGCGTCGCATTCTCAATGGTTGCGGATGTCGAACGCGCCACCAGGGAGTTCGGCCCCCGGGGCTACCGGTACGCATTCTTCGAAGCAGGTGCGGCTGGCCACAACCTATATATCGCAGCCACAGCCCTTGGTCTGGGCGCGACAGGCATCGGAGCCTTCTACGACGACGAAGTCCATCGTTATTTGGGACTTGCGCCCGACCAAGGCCAGGTGATCTACCATTTCGCTGTGGGGCACCCGG
>CAITMP010000732.1 GCA_903893525.1 uncultured Acidobacteriia bacterium
AAATACTGGGCCGGTTTGTCCTCAGTCGGAGGACTGTGGATCTTCTACTTGTCCGTAAAGACGGTGATCAGCCTCATGTTCTAGGCTATTGCGCCGGCCACGTTACCGAGCAGGCATCCACGAAAGAATGCGCACGCGAGCCGTCCGTCCCGAGACCCTTCAACAACTCCTCGAAAGTCTGCAGCGGCACGGGGCTGCCGCTTCGTCCGACTGCAGGGATGCCAGCCCATTGCTCCGAGGCCGATGAGGTGAACTGCGGGTTCGTGGTGTCCTGCACCAGCGTTTGGTTGTCGGCCTGTTGCGCCGCCACCGGCACGCAGAGCTCGGGGTGGTCGAACGGCGCACGTTCGTAGCGCACGCGGTCGTCCGTCATCGCTTTCAACAGGTTCACCAGAACTGTTTGGTTGCCGGGCGTCAGATTGTGCCTTTCGATGCCTGGTCCGAGGTTGCCGTCGCCCGGAAAATCGCCACCGCGCGAGTAGAACGCCACGACCTGCTCGAGCGACGCCATCCCGCCGTTGTGCATATAGGGGCCGGTCAGCTCCACATTCCGGAGGCCGGGCGTCTTGAACAGGCCGTTCGCCGAAGACTGCTTCACGCGCCCCGCCTGCACGGCACGGGAAAGGGGAATGCCAAAACCGTCGAGCCCGCCCAAGCCAGCGTCCTCGCTGACCGGCCTCACTCCAATGCGGAAAAAGCCGACATCGACTCCGCTGTTGCCAGCCCGTCCCCCCGCTTGGAACGCGCCATTCCGCGCGAAGTAGCTGATCGACGAAAGTGTAGATTCCGCGCCGCTGTGGCAAGTGACGCACTGTCCGGCGTTGTTGCCGCCATTCTGGAACGCATCTAGGCCGATTTTCTCCGAACTGGTCAGGGCCTGCGCGTCGCCGTCGAAGTATCGGTCCAGCCGCGAGTCGTCCGCAACCAGCGTTGCTTCGTAAGCTTGAATAGCGAGACCCCAGAACACGCCGAAATTGTATTCGGCCACAGTAAACTCGTTCGGGTTGGCTGGCAATCCGGAGTGGTCCAACAGGTTGCCGGAGGAATCCACCAACTGGTCGGAATCCCAATACTGCGGCTGGAAAGCAGCCCGGACCAAGGCAAGATAGTTCGCAACGGCGATGCCCCTGCCGCTCCCGTCCACCAGGCCACCCAGAACGCCATCGTCAGGAGCGACGGTCTGAATGGCGAGCGGTCGCAGTGCCAGCATCTTCTTGCCCATCTTCGGCCAGGACTTTCCGGAATAGGCCATTTCAACGGCGCTCAAAGCCGGGCCAACGGCCTGGGAGGCGAGGCTCGCGTTGGTGATGCGGACTGGCTCGTATACAGGGCTCCCCGTCGCAACATTCAGCGCGTGGACGCCCTTGTCGGAATCGCCAAAAGGAGTCGCGCCGGTGAAGACGTCGCCGGCTCGGCCGTCCCAGAAATTGCGGTAGTTGAATACGGCGTTGATCACGGATGGAGAATTGCGTCCCGTGACCTGCCGCGTGTTCAATCCACCGAGGCTGAAAGGCGATCCCCCGACCACATCGCTTCCCCATTCGTAGGCAAGTCCGGGGAACAAATCGGTGAAAAGGCGCTGTAGAACTCCGGCGCTGCCTGCCACGGCCTTGGAGTCCCGCAAGACGGTCGAGCGGTTGTCGGTTGCATCCGACAACTGGTGGAACGGGAAATCACTCTCCGTGAGAAGGTGGTTCACCGCCACGGCGCCGAACGCGTTCGAGAGCTGGTTTGGGGCCCGCTGGTCGGCACCGGCGTGGAAATGGCAGGTTGCGCAGGCGGTCCGTCCGTCACTTCCTGCCTGCATGTCCCAGATCAGTGATTTTCCAAGGACT
>CAITMP010000733.1 GCA_903893525.1 uncultured Acidobacteriia bacterium
AATTCCATTTGGGTATGGGGTGACGCGAGGCAGCAAGCACTGAATTGGGGCCACAGAATTCAGCCATGGCACCCTTCGCAGCTTTCCGCTTCGAGACCGGCGAAACGGCATACACAGGGAAAAAGGGAAGATTACCAGGACCAGCCGCCAGCATGCTTCGATCAAGGTAACATGAGGCGGACTTTTTTCCAAATCCTTGACGGTCAAACAAGGACCGTCAAGACCTCAAGTATGGTTACTGGGTATGGGACATCCGCTCCATCATCATGATGATCACCTCGTCGGAAACGCCGGCGTTGCGAAGTTGGAGAATGGCAAGGGGCGAGAGGTCGAAGGCAGGCTCGGAGTCTTGGATCACCTTCGCAACGAGGCGCGTTGTAGTTCCGGCATGGAGCAAATCGGCTACATCCTGGTTCCGGAGGACGGCGAGGGAGGCCGGGCGCTGGCCGGGTTTAGCTCCCTTTGCGAGCAGCAAACCGGCCTTGGCTGCGGAGCTCCCGCCCGCCCGCTGCTGGGCTGGCCGCAGCGATTGAGACCACGAAACCAGCAACGCGCAGGACAGAGACAGAACGATGATGCGCATTGTCAGGGAAGGAACATCCACGACGTGGCGCTGACGCTTGGCACACCTTCGACAGGTGCACGGCACGTAGTGGAACCAGGAAAGGGAATAGTCCAGAAAACCTGAACGGTGCGAGCGCTGGACCTGCTCCATCCCGCATTTTATGCAACTGCGACCCGGCAGGATGGGTGTTCTAGACACGCGCGGCACCTTTTCCCCCACAAGTCTGCAAACTCTCTCGGGACTCCAGTCTACAACCATCGAGTCTTGTAGAATTTCATACGATTCCATACTGATGGCTCCGCTACCTTTTGGCACTGGCACGTATCATCGCTTCCCGCATCAAAACGCTGTGGGGAATATTCGGTTTCGCATTCTGCCGGATCACAGCAAACGAAGGCGGTCTCCGATGCCCGTGGTACAGGCATGCCGAACACCGGAAGGGATAAAGGCCCAGAATACTGAGCAGATAATCCGCTGCCCCTACTCTTTCCCGCCGAACGTAGGCACGGGACGCGCAATTGGGACACACACAGGACTTCGTCATAATTACGGTCGATGTCATAGCGATTCAAACACCTTGCAAGGTCTACGGCAAAGTCGGCAAAGTCTTCCGACGCCGGTCCAAAATCACACCAATCACGTTTTCATCCACTCCGCCCCTCTTCAGCTCGATTAAAGCCTGAGGCTGATAGTCGAAGCCGCCATCGGAGATCTGGACAACGGTGGAAACAAGCTTGGGCGAGAATCCTGCCTCGGTAAGACTCACCACATCCTTGTTGGTGAGAATCAAGGGCTGAGGATCCGGCACAGCTTTGGGAGCCGACGCTCCCCGGCCCGACACTCCCCGGCCCGACAATGGGTAAATTGGGGCCGGGGCGACCACGGGAGACGAAGATACGCGCAAAGCTAAGCGGTGCGCAGTATAAACCCGGACACCTTCAAGCAGAAGGCCTGCGGCCAGGAGCGCAACCCAACTTAGGCGATTCACCAGTTGATCCGCAGAGAGCAGATAGAAGCTGTAGCCACCGCACCGGTCACAGCGGCACCGCCAGAACCCAATCAAGGAGAGCCAGAAGGAAACGAGCGTTTCCCGTCGGCAGCGGTGCAAATCGTAGGTATGGCACAACTTGCAGGCAGTATCCCGAATTTCCCGAACACGGATACGGGCGACCGGCGCTACAACCTCCGAGGTTAAAAGAGTTGTCATCTGCTTCTAAGGTCTGATCCGATTACACCAAAAGATCCGGGTGGAAGCAAAAAACAGACGGTCAAAGAAGGAAAATAACCAAGGGGAGAGGCTAGAACCAGTGCCCACAATCGCCGTCCTCCAAGCGGGAGCGCCAAGGGCGCCAAGAAGGATAGGGGCCTCGGGACCTGCGTTCCCGACTCCGGGTAGAGCGGGATTCCAAGACGAAAACGATCAGGACAAGTATAGGAATGGCTATGGCAGTGGGCAACATAGCTATGACCTTAACATCAATCGGGGAGGCGGGAGCGCGGATTGACGGTCAAAAAGGAATAGGCCGGAAAACTGGCCGGCACCGGGAAAACCAGCTATTTCCAGTGGTAACGGATGCCGGCGAAACCGCCGCTGATGAGGTCGCGCTCAAAAAAGTCCTTGCTGGGGGTGGTTTTGAAACCCAACGCCTTGTAGCCGCCGACGAATTCGAGCGAGCCACGGCGATACGCAACTGTCGCAGCACCGTCCCAGACATAGCTGCCCTTGGGGATACCGAAACCGGAGCCCTCGGCGCGGAACAACACGTGGGGCGCAAGGGCGTATTCGGCGGCGATGCCGAGTTCGGGCAGAAATACCTGGCGGTTGCCGGTGGCACTGGACTCGTTCTTGTTCAACGGCGCGTCAATGCTGTTCTTGGCAACCAAATAGCGGAGAGCCCAGAGAGACTTGATGCGGAACCGCGACACCGGGAACTTGTACGGGTGCAGCAGGTCGTCCAGGTAAAGCTTGCCGCTGACGATCGAGTGGGACGTCGCCAGGTAGTCGGCCTTCGTGAACTGGGTGGCGAAAGGAGCGGTGTCCTTGGTGAGGGTCTGGTTGCCAACGCCCTTGAGTTCAAAACCTTCGAACTTGAGTTCCCCGGTGCGGGTGACGGGGTAGCTGGCTTCCACCATCGGGCCGGCCTTGTCCTTGCCGGTACCGAAGACGCTGCCGTAGGCCGTGGCCGTCTTGCCGCCAAGGATGTCCGGGCCGTTGGTTGGAACCGGCTGCCAGTAAAATGCGCCGATGGTCAAAGTGCGGGGATCGGGATAGTCCGGAACCTTGGACTTTTCCTCCTTCGCGGGAACCTGGGCCGCCTTTGGTGCGGGGGCTGCGGTCGGGGTTGAGGCAGGTGCCTGTGCGGTTGCCTGCTGCGCGTGGAGCCCGGTCGCAAACGTCAAGGCGGCCAAGGCGAACGTGCCCATAGCGCGTGTGTGGTGGAAACGAAGAATCAAATTGCTCCTCATCGGCGGAAAACGGGGGAGATGCCCCCTGTAAAATTGTATACGTCCGGTGCCTGTCGTTCCGGTGCTGGAAGTTCCGGTGCTGGAAGATTTGATACGTGCCGGGTGTTCCGCAGGATTCAGCCAATTCCGTCCGCGTGCGGCTAGGCGCGAAGCATGCCCGGAATCGGTCCAGTGCTGTCCGCGAAGCGCTCCACGGGCGTTCCGAAGGCGTTCAGCATGGTCAGCCAGAGATCGGCCAGCGGCGTGTCCTTGCCCCGGACGATGTGCTGTCCAGTGTAAAGGCGTCCGGCGGCACCTCCGGCCAGAACGACGGGCAGATTGTGCGGGTCATGGTTGTTGCCGTCGCGCATACCCGCACCGAGCAGGATCATCGAGTTGTCGAGGACGTTGCCCTCGCCCTCTTTCATGCCACGGAGCTTGCGCAGCAGACCGGCGTATTGCTCCACGTGCCATTGGTTGATCAATTGGTACTGGCGGAGCTTGTCGGGGTCGTTTTCATGGTGCGAGATCGAATGGTGCGCGCCTTTGACACCGTCGACAAAGGTGAAGTCCTCGTTGCTGACGGCGTTTCCGAACATGAAAGTCGCAATGCGGGTGGAGTCGGTCTGAAAAGCCAGCGCCACAAGGTCCAGCATTAGCCGCACATGCTCGGCGTGCTTCTCAGGCATCGATTCGGGCTTCCCGGACGGGTCCAGCGTCGCGCGGGGCTTCCACCTGGACTTGCCGGGTGCGGCGGCACGCTGCAGCCGTACTTCCAGATCGCGGACTACCGAGGTGTATTCGTCCAATCGCTGCTGGTCGGCCGTTCCAAGGTTCTGGCGAAGACGCTTGGCGTCATCCCGGACCTGGTCCAACAACAGAAGGTCCTCCTTCCCCGTGCCTTTGGTGGGATGGCAGGCACGGAACAGGCGCTCGTAGACGTTGCGCGGGTCGATTTCTTTGGCGACCGGCTGGGTGGGTCCACTCCAAGCGATGTGCGAGCCGTAAACCCGGGTGTAGCCGACGTTCTTATCCACGCCGGTGGTGACCGGGGCGGTGCCGAGTTCGAGCGACGGAATCGGAGTCCGGTTGCCGCTGGCCGTAGCGGCGATTTGGTCCATCGAAATGCCATGGCAGTTTACATCGACGCCCAGCGTCTTGCTGATGGTGGTGGATGTGAGGAAGCCGCCAGTCTTGACGTAGTGGCCATCGCCGCCTTTCGACGCCGCGTTCCAGAGGTTGGTGGTGATGTTCAGTTTGTCGCGGAAGTCCCGGAGAGGCGCAAGGGTTGCAGGGAGTTGGAAACTGGGCCCCGGATCGGCGGGGGTCCACAAGTCCTCGCGGACGCCGTTCGGCATGTAGAGGATAGCCATCCGCACCGGCCCTTTCGGGGACCGCCCGGCTGCAGGCAGCATCGCCTCAAGCCACGGCAGAGCAAGGGAAACCCCTGCTCCGCGCAGCAAAGTCCTACGGGATAACGGTGTTCGTGCAAACGGCATCGGGAACTAATCCAAGACTACCCTAGTTCTTGGTGAACACGTTGACCCCGTTGCCCTGCTTGAACGGGACCAGGAAGTTGCCTCCGTTGTCGGTCCTGAGATAGATGCCGAGGATGTGGGGTCCGTTCGGCAAACGTGTGGTGTCAAATGTCGCGGTAAAGCCGATGTTCGGGCAAGCCGTCACGGTCGACAGCGCGGCGCAAACATCGGGGGCAGGCGTTCCGTAGGTGATGGAATCATAGCCGAAATTATCCACCAGGACGGTACCGCCCGTGACTTTGCCACCCGGTATGTAGGCGTAGCCCGTGATCTTGATGACGCCGGACAGGACTTCGTTGGCTTTCGGGCTAGTCATGTCGCCAACACCCTGGGAGATTGGCCCGTTCTTCACGTTGAAGTTGATCGGCACATCCGGGAGTAGGGTGGTGCGGCCAGTTTCGTCGCGAACCCGGATCTGCATCTTGTGCGGACCGTCGATCAGGGGTAGGACGCCGCCCTTGGTGTCGACGGGAAGCCGGAATCCGATAGTCGGGCAGCCAGGCGGGACTGGCTTCAGCGTCGCGCAAATGTCGGTGCGGCTGAATCCGTAGGATGCTGCGCCGTAGGAGAGACCGTCGATGAGCACGTCGACGCCCGCAACCCGGAAACTGTCCGCGGCCGCGTAGCCGGTAACCGTGAACACCGCGGAGATGGTGTCGCCTTCGTTGATGTTTTCCACCTTCCCGTAAGGGATGGTTCCGGCACCGGCATCCACCGTGAACGAAACCGGCTTCGACGGGAAATCAATCCACGCCCCGCGCGTGTTGGTGACGCGGACCACCATGGTGTGGGCACCCGACGCGATGTTGCGTCCGGCCAGATCAATCAGTGCGGAGTAGCCAATGCGGGGGCAGCCCGGAATATTTTGCGTGGCACAGACATCGGGCCTGGAGACGCCCAGGGTGGCCCGTGCTTGCTCCAGTCCGTCAATTAGGACGTCAACCTTTGAGAGGGGAGCGCCGGGGTCCCAAGCGACGCCGGTCACCGTCATCAACCCTTGGACATGGGCTCCGTTCACTGGATTGTCGATGGTTCCGTTCGGGTAGCTGGGGGTATTGAACGGAGGATCATAGCGGAGCGCCACGTTGGTTAGGGGTTGGAGCACCGTTGTCTGGCTGTACACGTCGTGCCCGTTGGAGATTCCGACTGTAGCTGCGGCGTTGCAACCGGCACCCTGGGTGAGAGCTTGGCCAATTTCGGCATTGCCGGTCCCGTAGTTGTAAAGGATGGTGCCGTCCTCGGAAAGAGTCACGGAGAAATTGACGGGACTTCCCTTCCCTCCGGTGGCGTTGGCCAAGTTGTAAGTCTCACCGGCCCAGCGGACGGTCCAAGTGGCGGGAACATCCGGTCCACCGACGGTGGAACTCACGTACATGCCCTCGTTGGCCTGGGCGGTGCCACGTGTGGTGATTTGGCTCCAAAGCGGCGCGATGGTTTTCGAAATTGGGAGCGAGGTCGCGTCCGTGCAGGCCGAAAAAGTGGTGGATGCTCGGTCAAAGAACATAGCGCCGTTTTCGTCGATAGTCACGAATTTATATTTGCCGTCGTAGAACGGAAACACGAACGGAATGTCCGTGGAGACAGATGACGCCGAGGAGAGTTTTCTTTCGCCCGGAAAGGTGAGCGCCGCCTTCGGCGCGACGCCGACAGCGCTATAAGCAGGCATGGTGGCAGCCGAGGTGGAGATGAGCTTGGCGCCCGAGCCGCCGGTGTCGCCATCCAAATAGTAGGCGTTGATGAAGTCGCCGGGAGTAATGTTCAGGGTGCTGTTTTGGCGGTTTACAACGTTGCCGGAGGTTGCAATGGCACCGATGTAGACCGAGCCGGCACGGGTGAGGATCAGATCCTCCAAATCGCCGGTGCCGCTGGTGAGCTGGATACGGGCTGTGGGTTGGGTGTTGTTCGAATCCTGGAGGACCACGCGTACAGTTTCGCCGATCACGAATGGATCGTCGTAGAACTTGAGACGTCCGGTGTTTGAAGGCAGGTCGAAAGATGGCACGACGTGGACGGTGCTGCCTCCGGAGGTGTAGGCCGTGGCTCCCAGACCCCGTTTCGCGAAAGCGGCCCAGAGCTGGTCCTGGCTGGCACCCTTGAAGTCGACGCGGTCGGCAAGCAGCATGGCGTCCCGCATATCCACCATGGTTGAGGCGGGCGGGGAGAGCTTCATAGCGTCCAAGGCCAGCAAGCGGATACGGCGGCGCCCTTCCGCGTCTCCAAACTGTTTGATGATGTTGGATCGGGCCTCCCAGAGGGCCTCGAACCAGATCTCGCCGTCGGCATGGACTTCGGGCCGGTAGATGACGTTGCCGAGGTTGGCGAACGTCAGCGGATTGGCCGTGAAATCGGTTGTGTAGGGGCGGGTACGGAAGTCGCCCACGCCGAAGGTTTGGTCGAAGTACTCGGCTGTCGGGTAGTAGCCGTCCGGAGGAGCGTTGGCCGGGAGGGTGTACTCGAGACCGAAGAAATCGCTCCAGGCTTCCCCCATTGCCGCACCCTGGAAGGTCGAGTACGACTGGCGAGCAAGGCGTGTGCTGACACCATGGGTGTATTCGTGGACGATCACGACGGAATCGAGGGCCCCGTCGGTGAACAGGTTCGATGGTGGAAGCGGAAAGTTCGGCCCGGGACGACCAATGTACATCGCAACCATGGATTGCCCCCCGTCGCCTACGGCTAGACGGCTAAAGAACGCGTTGAGAAACTGGCCCGTGGCACCAACATTGGCTGCCCCAAAATGGGTGTAGGCGTAGATTGGGTCGCCGTCCACGCCGCCACGGCCGAAATTGTTTTGCTGGAAGTTCCCGGACGCCTCGTCGAAGCCATTCTGGTAATGGAGATCATGCGCGCGGTTGATCCAGTAGAAGAGATTGGTGTTGACTGCGTCCTTGTAGGCGAGCGTGTTGCCAGTGTTGGGGCCAAGTTCCAGCGGAAAGCTGAAGTCGCCGTTTGGAGCCGTCGTGATGTCCGGACTGGCGAGGAAGCGGGTTCCCAGGAGGTTTTCGCCGACCACCGCGTTGTTGCCTGCCGTGGTGTTGTTGGTGGTCCAGCCCAAGGGGGACAGCCGGCTATCCGGGTTGAAGCTCTGCATGGTCCGCTGCACATAGGCCGGTGCGGACGTTAGCAGCGTTCCAGGATTCGGGTTGGGTTGAGGGCTGTCCCGTTCGAAGACCAACCCCTTGGGCGGAGATTGGAAGAGGGTTAACGCCTCGTTGGCGATGGTTTGGCGGCTCTCGCTGTCCACAACGGTGGCGTAGCGGCTGATGCCATCCTCATCGGTCACGTAGAGCAGCCAAGCCGGACGGACCGTGCCACGGAAGCCGTACCAGACCATTTCGCCTTCGATGTCTTCGGAAAGGGCCACGGCTGAGAGGCGGACAGCACCTTGCCGGGCCGGACGACGGATGCTGGTTTGGGGCTGGAATCGCTCGGCGAGCTTGGGATTCATGGTGCGGACGGCGGCGCGGGCCGCGGCCAGGACGGAATCGGTGCCGGGAAGGGGAACATCGTTGCCTGGAGCGTTGAAGAAGAGGCCGCCGGAGTTCAGAATCTGGCCGTCGCGGTCCACGTTGATGGTCCATTCCGCATTGAGGACGTCCAGGCCGCGGAACTGCTGCTTGAAGATCAGATGGGTGACGCCGTTGTGTTCCGTGGAGTATTGCTTGGCGAGATAGACACCGGAGATGCCGGGGGCGTCGATCACGGCTCCGGAGGCGGAATCCAAGAGGGATCTGCGCACATATTCGAGCCCGATATCGGCTGCAAGTCCGGCTCTGGGGGCGGTCAGCGTTCCGGTTGGGTTGAACCGGTGGATCGAGTGGTCCTGGGCAAACGCCGCGCTCACGAACACCACTGCGCAAAACACGATTTTTTTCATGCCGTCTCCTGGCGAATAGTCCGGGGAAATGAAAATCGCCGGGACCATAATAGCAGGGAAAACGCTATGACATGCGGCGTAGTTGCCGAAAGTCCTTGTCTATGCGGAGGAATCAGTGGGGAAACTAGGCCTCGAGCGTAACGCCGTCGTAAATCTCGGTGAGCGGGAAGGAGACCTGCACGCTCACCAGTTCGCAACTGGCGTGCAAGCCGTCGAACTCCGTGAGGCTCCATTTGCCGTTGGCCTCCTTGGTGAAAACGTCAATGTGGGGGATGGTTTGGGCGATCAGGACGTACTCCCGCAACGAGGGGATGCGCCGATAGTGCATGAACTTCAGGCCGCGGTCGTAGCCTTCGGTGGATTTGGACAAGACCTCGAAGACGACCACCGGGTTGAGCAAGCGTCTTTGTGGTGGTCCGAAAGCAGGGGTTCACCGCAACAGATCGCGGCGTCGGGGTAAAAGAATGGCCCTTTCGGGGAGACTGCGGTGCGGAGGTCGGAATTGACGATGCCGCAGCCACGTCCCCGCAGGCGAGGCCCAACCGTGAGAACCAAGTTGGTGCCAACAATGGCATGGGGAAAGGTCCCGCCCGACATCGCTAGAATCAGTCCGTCAATATATTCGCTTTTGGATTCGGCTGCGCGCCCGAGACGCAGGTATTCTTCAGGCGTGAAAGTTGGGATCGCTGCGGCCGACATGTCGCCATTTTACCCGGAAACTTCTACCCGGAAACACTGGGGCAAGGCAGCGCAACACCCCACAGCGCTACAATAATCCCAATATGATGGCCCGACTCACCCGACGCGGCTTCCTCGCCACTCCGCTCGCCGTTGCATTCGCCGACGAGCTCTTCGGCGCGCCCGCACAATCCACCACGCCCTCGGCAGACCTCGAAAAGCTCGGGGCCGTGGCCCTGACCGAGGCGAAGAAATTCAAAGCCACCTACTGCGACATCCGCATTGTGCGGCTGCGCGACCAGCGGCTCGGAATCCGTTTGTCGCCCGACCGCGCGACCGGCAAGACGCAGTCGGTGCCCACCGTGGCCGAGGATTCCAGCTTCGGCTTCGGCGTCCGCGTGATTGTGAACGGAGCTTGGGGCTTCGCCTCTTCTCCGATGGTCACCAAGGAGGAGATCGCGCGCGTCACCGGGGAGGCCGTCATCATCGCCAAGGCCAATGCCACCATCCAGCCCAAGCCCATCCAGCTCGCTCCGGTGAAGGCGTACCGGACGCGCTGGGAGACGCCGCACGAAAAGGATCCGTTCGCCGTTCCGACTGCCGAAAAGCTCGACCTGCTTCGCCGGGCCGCCGACGAGGTCAAGAAAAACACGAAAGTCTTTGGCAGCAGTTCGAGCCTCAACATCCGCAGCGAGGACAAGTACTTCGCGTCCACCGAAGGCTCCTCGATCCAGCAGTTGATCCTGCAAATCTATGGCAACTTGGATGCAACCGCCGTCGACCGCGCGGCAGGCGTTTCGCGCTCCCGGAGCTATGTCCCGACGCAGGCCTCCGCTGGCTGGGAGTACGTTCCGGAAATGAATTTGGAGGAGAACGCCCAGCGCATCCGCGAGGAAGTGGTGGAGCACCTCTCGGCACCCTCGGTAAAGGCAGGCAAGAAGGATCTGATCCTGATGCCCAACCACCTGATGCTGACGATCCACGAGAGCGTCGCTCACCCGACGGAGTTGGACCGGTCGCTCGGTTACGAGGCAAATTATGCCGGTACGAGCTACATCACGCCCGCCACAATCGGCAAGAAAATCGCCAGCGAACACTGCACCTTCATCGGCGACCGCACTTCGCCACGCGCACTCGGCACCGCCGGGTACGACGACGACGGCGTGAAGACCGGCGTTTTCACCATCATCGACAAGGGTGTATTCCGCAACTTCCAGACGACGCGCGAGCAGGCACATTTGGTCGGCGACAAGGAATCGCACGGTTGCAGCCAGGCCGATTCCTGGGCGACGGTGCCGTTCCAACGGATGCCGAACGTGTACCTCAAGGCCGGTCCTTCGGAGACCACGCTGGAGGGGATGATCTCCGAGATCGAGGACGGTGTGCTGATCGACGGGCGCGGAAGCTATTCGATCGACCAGCAGCGCTACAACTTCCAGTTCGGCGGCGACGCGTTCTGGGAAATCAAGGGCGGCAAGAAGCGCGGCATGATCTCGCGGGTGGCCTACCAAGCTCGGACCCCGGATTTCTGGCAGGCTTGCGACGCAACGGCGGGTCCATCGTACTGGAGACAGTACGGCACAACCGGCGATGCCAAGGGCGAGCCCACGCAAATCAACTCGATCAGCCACGGATGCTCGCCCACGCGGTTCCGTCAGATCAACGTTCTGGTAACCGACTAACCGGCAAGGGGAAAACAACCATGTTCACGAAGGAAGAAGCCCAGAAGCTCGCCCAAAAGGCGATCGGATTTTCGACATTCCCCGAGTGCCAGGTGACTGTGACTGCGACCGAGCAGGCCTACACGCGCTTTGCCAACAACGGGATCACGACGGCGTCATTGGGATTGCGGCAGAACATGTCGATCGCAGTCACGCGGGACTCCCGAACCGGTCTCTATGCGGTGGACGATTTCGACGACGCCTCGATCCGCGCGGCGGTGAAGAAGGCCGAGGAGTTGGCCGGCATCGCGCCGCCAAATCCCGAGCGCATGCCCGCGTTGGGCCCGCAGACCTACCGCGAAGGGACGGATTTCGATCCCGCGACCGCCAAGGCGCGCGCGCCGGAAATGATTCCGCATGTGAAGACGATCATCGACGCGGCGATCCGGCGCAAGCTGGTGGCGGCGGGGTTGATCGAACGCTCGCACCGGATGACGGCGGTGGCGAACAAGACCGGGCTGTTCGGTTACCATGAGGCGGCGGATTCGCAACTGACGACGACGGTCCGGATGGCGGACGGGTCGAGTTCGGGGTGGGCGGGTCAACCGTCATTGCGTTTGTCTGAAATTGACAGTGCGAAACTGGCGGCTACGGCTTGCGACAAATGCGAGAAGTGGCGGAATCCGAAGAAGTTGGATCCGGGCAACTACACAGTAGTGCTGGAGCCGACCGCAACGGGTGATTTGGTGCGGCTGATGCAGGGCGGCTTCTCGGCGCGAAATACCGACGAGGGCCGGACGTTCCTGAGCAAGCGCGGCGGCGGATCGCTGCTGGGCGAAAAGGTTTTCCCCGAATTCGTCAACCTGTATAGCAATCCTTTCGATGGCAAGCAGCCTTCGTCGCCGTGGTCCGGCGATTTGCTGCCTGCGAAGGCGGTGAAATGGGTGGAGAAGGGCGTGATCGCGAGCCTCGGCTATGACCGCTATTGGGCCTCGAAGACCGGCAAGGAAGCCAACGAGGGCGGTGGCGGCGGTCGCGGGGGTGGTGGTGGTTTTGGTGGTGGCGGTGGCGGCGCACTCACGCTGGAGGGCGGCTCCGAGACGCTGGAGCAACTGATTGCGGGTGTGGAGCGCGGGGTTTTGATTACCCATTTGTGGTACATCCGACCGGTGAACCAGCAGACGCTGCAACAGACGGGCCTGACCCGCGACGGATTGTTCCTGATTGAAAACGGGAAAGTGACCACTCCGGTGATGAACATGCGGTTCCTGGAGAGCCCGGTGCGTTTGTTGAAGAACGCGAAGAAGCTGGGTCAGGCCGCCCGCGTGAGAGGCTTGGAAGGCGGGATGATGATCGCACCAGCGATGGTGGCGACAGACTTCCCCCTACCCAGTGTTTCGGACGCGATTTAGCTGGCAGTCAGAGATCGCAGGGGCAGGTTCAGGCAGAGAGCGTGAAAATCGAGCGGCAGCCTCTTCAGACTCCCAGTGCGTCTGGCTTGGAGTCTGAGGGTTTCCAGTTGGCACCATCTCTCGGATGTTGGGTTGAGGAAGTGCCAACAAACCAGCCACCCGTTTTTTTCTGGTATCGAGTCTTGCCGCCCTCGACGAGTCTCGGTACAGCGCGCGCGGCTCAACCTTCTTGTTCTTCGTATCGGAATAACGACCGCCAGTTTCCGTGACGTTCAGGATCCAACCGCCTTTCAAGTTTCCCCCAGGGGATGGAGCCCGGCCTTCATTCCCATCCACAAGCCGGGATCAGCTGAGCCTTGATACCATGGGAA
>CAITMP010000734.1 GCA_903893525.1 uncultured Acidobacteriia bacterium
CAAGCACGCCAAGGGCGTCGAGTTCCTGATGAAGAAGAACAAGGTGGAGTCGATCACCGGTTTCGGCAAGATTGTCGGCCCCGGCAAGGTGGAAGTCACCGGCCCCAAGGGCACCCAGATCCTGGAGACGAAGAACATCCTGATCGCCACCGGCTCGGTTGCGCGGATGATCCCCGGCCTGCAGCCCGACCCCGAATTTATCCTGACCAACGTGGAGATCTTGAACCTCCAGGCCGTGCCGAAGTCGCTGATGGTGATCGGTGCGGGCGCGGTCGGAGTGGAATTCGCTTCCATGTTCAAGCGCTTCGGCTCCGACGTCAGCATCTTTGAAATGTTGCCGCGCATCGTGAACGTCGAGGACGAGGAAGTCTCCAAGGAGCTCGAGCGCGTCTTCAAGAAGAGCAAGATCCGCGTCGAGACCGGCGCGAAGTGCTCGGACATCGTCCGCACCGGCAAGGGTGTCAAGATGAGCGTCGCCCTGGCCAACGGCAAGACCGAAGTGGTGGAAGCCGAAAAGCTGCTCGTCGCCGTCGGCCGCGCCCCGAATACCGGTAGCATCGGCCTCGAAAACACCAAGGTGGAAGTCGACCGTGGCTTCATCAAGGTGGATGCCTACCAGCGCACTGCCGAGCCCAACGTCTACGCCATCGGCGACGTGGTTGCCGGCACTCCGCAGTTGGCCCACGTGGCCGCCGCCCAGGGCATGGTTGCCGTCGCGACCATCGCGGGCAAGCCCACCACCCCGATCCGCCGCAACCGCATCCCCGGTGCCACCTATACCGAGCCCGGTATCGGCAGCGTCGGTTTGACCGAATCCCAGGCCAAGGCCGCCGGATACGACGTCAAGGTTGGCAAATTCCCATTCGCGGGCAACAGCAAGGCCACCATTCTCGGCTCGCACGACGGTTTCGTCAAGGTCGTGTCGGACGCCAAGTATGGCGAAATCTTGGGCGTCCACATCATCGGACCGCAGGCGTTCGAACTGATCGGCGAAGCCGTGGCTGCCATGGAGGCCGAGGCCACCGTGGACACCATGGTTTCCACGATCCACGCCCACCCGACCATCTACGAGGCAGTGGGCGAGGCGTTCAACGCGGTCTACGGCCAAGCCATCAATGCCTGATGCTTTGTGTGGGGCGGCCAATTCTGGCCGCAGCCGACTTTCAGTCGGCTCTTCGCGCCCCTGCCACATCCGCGACTTGGGCTGCCTCTCCTACACTGAAGCCCTAACCATCCAACACGAAATCGAGGCCGAGCGAAAGCAAGGCCTCGGTACCGACACACTCCTCTTCGTGGAACACCCCCACGTGGTCACCATAGGCCGCAACGGACACGAGGACAACATCCTGGCTTCGGGAGCGGCGCTAACCAAACTGGGCATCGAATTGCACGAAACTGACCGGGGCGGGGATGTCACCTACCACGGTCCCGGCCAGATCGTGGGGTATCCGATCATGGACCTCCGCCTTTGGAAGCGCGATGTCGGAGCCTTCGTCCGGGGCATCGAACAGGTCCTCATTGATACGCTGGAAGAGTTCGGCATCCACGCCGCGCGCATTCCCAAACTGACCGGGGTGTGGGTCGGCGAAGGGGAATCGGCCGCCAAGATTGCGGCCATCGGAGTGCATTTGAGCCGCTGGATTTCCACCCACGGGTGGGCGCTCAATGTTTCCACGGATTTGAAGTATTTCGGGTACATCGTACCCTGCGGATTGACCAAGCCGGTCACGTCGATGGAACAACTCGGCGTGAAGGCGGACATGGCCGAAGTGAAGGGCGCACTTGCCCGCAACTTCTTCAAAGTATTCGAGATGACTGGAGATTTTTCGCAATGACAGACGTCGTGATGCCCCAGATGGGCGAAAGCATCGTCGAAGGAACCCTGACCCGCTGGCTGAAAAAGGCCGGCGAGACCGTGGAGCGCGACGAACCCTTGTTCGAGATCTCGACCGACAAGGTCGATACCGAGATTCCCGCCCCCGCCTCCGGCGTGCTGGCTGAAATTCTGGTCACCGAAGGGACTACCGTCCAGGTGAACGCGATTGTTGCCCGGATCGGGGAAGCCGGTGCCGCTGCCGCAGCTCCGGCTGCCGCCCCGGTTGCGGTTGCTGTTGAAGCCGCGCCTGCCGCAGTCGTGGAAGCGCCGGTCGCAGTGGTTGTGGAAGCAGTTCCCGTCGCTGCTGCTGTGGTCGAATACTCCGGTCCGCTCTCGCCGCTGGTCCGCAAGATGGCCCGCGAG
Source organism: uncultured Acidobacteriia bacterium (assembly GCA_903893525.1). GTDB lineage: Bacteria > Acidobacteriota > Terriglobia > Bryobacterales > Bryobacteraceae > BOG-234. The sequence goes on from CAITMP010000734.1 coordinate 2,240, forward strand.
AACAGCTTGGATCTCAACAAGATCACCGGCACCGGTGCTGGTGGCCGCATCACGAAGGAAGACGTCGAAGGCTACCTGAAGGCTTCGTCCGCTCCGGCCCCCGTAGTTGCCGCTCCGGTGGTTGCCACTCCGGTGGTTGCCGCTCCGGTCGCCCCTGCTTCGGTCGCCGCGCCAGCCCCCAAGCCCGCCGCACCAGCTCCCGCCCCGGTTTTCGCCCCCGGTGCCAAGACCCGCGTCGAGCCCATGTCGAACATGCGGATCAAGATCGCCGAGCACATGGTGATGTCCAAGCGGACATCCGCCCATGTCACCACGGTCCACCGCGTCGACATGACCAAGGTTGCCAAGATGCGCGCCAAGCACAAGGACGAGTTCGCGGCCCGCAACGGCTTCTCCCTCACCTTCCTGCCGTTCGTGGCCCGCGCCACCGTCGAAGCGCTCCGCGCCTTCCCGACCCTCAACGCATCCATCGACGGCACCAACATCGTCTTCCACAACGAGATCAACGTCGGCATCGCGGTCGCCCTCGACGGCGGCCTGATTGTCCCGGTGATCCGCAACGCCGACGAAAAGAATGTACTGGGCCTCCAGCGCTCCATCGTCGACCTCGCCGCCCGCGCCCGTTCCAAGCAGTTGAAGCCGGACGAAATCCAGGGCGGCACGTTCTCGATCACCAACTTCGGCAGCTTCGGCAGCGTCTTCGCCACCCCGGTCATCAACCAGCCGCAGGTCGCGATCCTCGGTGTCGGAACAGTGGAGAAGGTGCCTGTCGTGATCGACGACGCCATCGCCATCCGATCCCAGTGCTTCCTGGCCCTGACTTTCGACCACCGCCTGATCGACGGCGCCTTGGGCGACCAGTTCACCGCCAAGGTGAAGTCGGTCCTCGAAAACTGGTCGGAAGACGTACTGTAGTTCTTTCAGCACCCCTCAACAAAAGGGCCGGACGCGCAAGCGTCCGGCCCTTTTGTTTACCTTCGCTTTACAATTTTCCGGGTCAAGGCTTTACGAACTGCCGCTACACTGCATAAGTAGTTAGTAGACGACGCCATGCGCACAGCGGCCCTCCTCATTTTCGCGACGATCCAGCTGTCGGCTGCGGACCCCCGCACGTCCTCCTGGATTCGCGGCAGTGTTGCGCCAAATGAGGCGTTGCGTCGCGTCGGGCTCGATGTCCACTCGGTTCGCTGGGACGACACGGTCGTCACGGTCGAGTCCGCCGGGCTCTCGCTCCAATCTTTTGGGCTGCTCCAAGCCGGGCCGTTCGACGCCCAGCAGGGGGTCCGCCGGTTCACCTACAAGATCCCGCGCGCTCCGAAAGTCGCCGCCGCGCCGGTTCCGGTCCCGCCGACCCTGGTGGGAACGTTCGTCAACGGGGTGCCGATCTACAACCCGGCATCTGCATTGAGTTACCGCAACGCCAATCTTTGGCATGCCGATATCGTGTCGTTCCTGGACGACGGGACGTGGTCGGCGCAAGGTTGGAAGCGGGTTGGGCAGGAGCCGACTCCGACGGCTCCCCTGCTCCAATCGCTCCTCGCCCGGAATGACAGCCATTCGCCCCTGATCGGCTTTGCCTTGGACGGTTATCCGGTCTACGGCCCTTATGGTTGGGATTCCGAGCGCCATATCCGGCGCTTTCGGTCGAGTTACCGTCTCCGGGAGAAGCTGGACCGCACCAAACTTCCCTCGGGCCTGGTCCTGACCCCAGCCCAGGAAGGTCCGGTCGTTGGTCCCGATTTCCCAGCTGGCACCTTTGTGGAGGATTACGAGTATGTTGCTGGGCTGGGCGATTTGGATGGGAGCAACGGCCGGTTCGCCATCACTCCCGAATTTCCCGAAGGCACCTATGCGTATTTCCTTGCCACAACGGAATCCGGCAAGCTCGCATATCCCTATCTGATCGGCCCGGCGTTCCACGGTGCATTTTCGTGTTTGGATGTTGCCACATACCGGTCCTATTCGGTATCGAAGAAGCTGGAGCTGTTGTCGGCCGATCCGCCTTTCCGGCCAGGGAAACCCTCGGGATTTGTCTTCCGCACGGGGTATCCGATTTTGGAGCAGGTGCACGAGCGGCAGATGCATGTCGTGGTCCTGTCCCAGGACTTGGCGGATTTCGAACATGTGCACCCCGAGCCCATGGGCGGGGGGCTCTACCGGCTCGACCACACGTTTCCGCGCCCGGGCAAATATTGGATCTACGCAGACCACACGCCACCGGGCCAGCCGCAGACGATCTCGAGATTCGAGGTGAGCGTGGAAGGTGCTGCCGAGCAGCCGAAAGCGCTCCATCCCGACCTGGCTCCGACCACGATCTCAGGTGTAACGGTATCCCTTGGAATTCCAGGTCCCCTTGAGACGGGCCGGGACATCCGCCTCCAATTCCGGCTGGGTTCCACAGATTTGGAGCCCTACCTCGGTTCCTGGGGGCATATCATGATCGCCAGTTGGGACGGCGCCGACTTCATCCACGCGCATCCGATTGAGGGGGAAGCACCGCTTTCGTCGCCAACTGATTTCTGGAGTCACAGCCACGGCGTGCCGGGTCCAAGTCCGGAAGTCATCGAAACCGTGACCGGTTTCAACCGGCCCGGCCCCTACAAGGTCTGGCTCCAAGTGCAGCGCGAAGGGGCCGTCCTGACCTTTCCATGGGTAGTCGAGGTTAGGGAAGAGACGAGTGCTGGCCCCAACCGGCCCAGGTCCATTCCGGGGGATGCGTTGGAGGTGACGGTAAGCGCGGCTGGCTACACTCCGGCGAGGATTGATATTCCAGCAGGCAAGGATGCCACCCTGGCATTCCGTCGCACAGACGCACAGAACTGCGGTGGAAAGCTCGTCTTCCCCGAGTTGGGAATCACTAAGGAACTTCCAGTGGGCGAGACCGTGCTGGTACCGCTTGGACGCCAATCGGCCAAGGTTTTGCATTTTGGCTGCGGCATGGGGATGTACAAGGGCTCGATCATGGTGCGCTAATCAGAATATTTTGCCGATGGCCCTAAAGTTTCCCCCTCGTTCTGCCGATCATCCGGGTTCAACAGCCTGAGTAGACCTTGAACAGGGGGATGGGTGTCCATGCCGAAATCGGCGACGCACACAGACGCTAGTTCGCAGAATCGCGCCTTGGTTGGGAAGCCGGAGAAGGATTCCGGAGGCAAAGGCGTGCGCAAGGAGTCCGCTTCCGATGCAGTTGACCGGGTATTGTCCACTCCGGTTTCCAATCACGCGCCCGACTTGCGGGCCGAGGTGGATCTGCTTCGGCGCATGCTCGGCGAACAGCAGCGCGCATTGCGGAAGAGTACCCTTGCGGCGGCGCAGTTGGAGCAGGAGGCTGCGGCTGCGATCGCGGAGGCTGGGCGTCTGCGCGAGGCAGCCCGGAAAGTCGAGCGGGACCTTGTGGCGGAGAAGGCCTCAAGGGCGGGCGAGGTTCGGGGGAAAGGCGAGGAGGTGGCCACGCTGGCCGAGGCACTGCGGCTGGCACAGGTTGCCGATGCCGACGCACGCAAGGCCCGGACCCGTGAGCGTACGGTTTACGCCGCGCTGGCTGTGGGTAGCGCCTTTGCATCGGTTGTTTTCACCCTATTGATGTGGCTTCGGTGGCACCATCGTCCCGTGGGGGCGCAGGTCCACCCGACACGTTCCAACTTGTCCGCCGGGCGGGCGGCTGTTCTGAATCCAGATCTTCCGGCAAGCAGTGTCACTTTGGGGCGGGTGCGGCAGGCCCTTTCCGTGCTGCCCCGTGACACTGTTCGGCGGATCTTGAAAACTCCGGCGGGTCCGGGTTGTTCCGTGGAGCCCGGAAGCTCCGACGTCGCGCTCCACATCAAGCGGCAAGGAGCGCCCGAGGGTGTGCTGGCTTCGGCGTTGGCCAAGTGCGCGGAACGGTTGGAGGCACCGTTGAAGTGAACTTCAGGAGCGCGCGATGTAATGTCATCAATTAGTCATCGAATTGAAATCTGCTTGTTTCGGAGTCCCGCTAACCTAGAAGGTAGAACGTTTCGTCTTCAGTAGAGTTACTCCAAATATGAAAAACCTTCTTGCAGTGATGGTTGCGGCCGCGTTGGCCATGACCACGAGTCTTTCAGCCCAGCAGACGGGATCCATTACCGGTGTGGTTCTTGACAGTACGGGTAAGTCGATTGGTGCTGCCGATGTTGCGATCCGCAACGCTGTGGGCGCGCCGACCAGGACTACTACCGATCGCGAGGGCCAGTTCAAATTTTCGAACCTTCCGGCCGATACATACAATGTCGAGGCCTCCGCATCCGGGTTTGCCCCGGCCGGCAAGGCGGTCCAGTTGGCCGCCGGTGCCACCGAGAATGTTTCTCTGACCCTGAATGTGGGCGCGATCAACCAGACCGTGACGGTGGAAGCGTCCGGTTCCTTGGCCGTGCAAAACGCGATTTCGATGACTCCGCTGGATGTCACCACTGCCGAATCGATCATCACATCGAATTTCATCCAGAACTATGTTGCTCCGACCGGCGACTATTCCGACGTTCTGGCGATGGCCCCCGGCACGTTCTCGGTATCGAGCAACGGTCCCGGCTTGGGCGACACCAAGATCTTCTTCCGCGGTTTCAAGGACGGCCTTTACAACATGACCTTCGATGGTCTGCCGTTCAATGACACCAACGACCCGACACACCACTCGTGGGTGTGGTTCCCCAACGCCTTCCTTGGCAACACCGTTTTCGACCGCAGCCCCGGTGACGCCACCGCGATTGGACCCTCCAACGCCGGTGGCTCCATCAATCTGAACTCGAAGGAAATGTCTCCCGACCAGGATATCCGTGCGACCTATGCGTACGGCTCCTTCAACACCCGGTTCCTCTCACTGGATTACGATTCGGGTCCGTTCGGTGGCAAGTATAAGAGCTCGAACCTGATTCTCAATGTGCACAACATGGAGTCAGACGGTTACCAGACGTACAACTTCCAGAGCCGTTGGGGCGGTTCGGCCAAGTACCAATACCGGCTGACCCAACACACCGTGTTTACCGCGTTCACCGGCATCACGGATGTCGCGGCGAACACGCCGAACGTGAAGGGGCCCACGCGGGGCAACGTTGCCAAGTTCGGCGACAATTATTTGTTGAACGGTACGCCCACCGACCCGCTGTATTACAAGTACAGCTGGTACCAGATTCCCACCGACTTCGAGTATGTTGGCATCAACTCCGAAGTTGGCGGCTGGAAGCTGGATGACAAGGCCTACTCCAACCGGTACTACAACCACCAGCAGTACAACGGCTCCACCATCACCACCACAAGCGGCACAGACAAGTTGAACAGCTACCGCAAGGTCGGCAACAGCTTCAATGCCAGCTACGACACCAAGTGGGGTCTGTTCCGGACCGGCTTCTGGTACGAGTGGGCCGCGACGGACCGTTTCCAGATTCCGACCGATCCGCGCACTTGGATCGACGCCGCGATTCCGAACTTCCACGAGAAGTTCATCACCCAGTCGGCCCAGCCGTTCGCTCAGTACGACTACCGGGTGAGCAAGCGGTTGACCGTTTCCGGTGGCTTCAAGCTGTCCAACTATTCGATGCACTTGAACCAATACGCGGACAACGGCAAGACCATCGGCAACTTGGGTGGCGTGGCTTTCGTGCACCATGAAGCCAACTACCGGGCGTACCAGCCGAACGTGAACGCCCGTTACCGCCTGAAGAGCAATTGGAGCGCCTATGCCCAGTACGCCACAGGCAACATTATTCCGCCCAGCAGCGTTTTCGACGTGAAGAACGCGAATGTGAAGACGACTCCGAAGCCGACCGACACCAAGACCTTCCAGTTTGGCTCGGTACTCCACTTCAACAGGGTGACCTTGGATACCGACGCATTCTTCATCAAGGCCCAGAATGCCTACACCTCGTCGCCGGATCCGGTGACGGGCGAGCCGGTCTACTACCTCGGCAACAACACCCTTTCGAAGGGTTTTGAAGCGGAGAGCAACATCGTGATCGGCCATGGCGTGAACATGTACCTCAACGGTACGTTGATCAGCGCCAAGTACGACAATAGCCACCTGTGGGTTGCCAACTCCCCCAAGAACACCGTGACTGCGGCCCTGACCTACCAGCACAGGAACTGGGACGTCGGTTTCTTCAACAAGCGGATTGGCCAAATGTGGAACGACAACGGTGGTGCCAACCAGTCTGTCGCGATCGACCCCTTCTGGATCAACAACATGTTCTTCAACTACACCATGAAGGAATCGGCCCACTTCCGTGGAACGAAGTTCAAGGTGAGCGTGAACAACTTGTTCGATGCGCACTCCATCACCGGCGTAACCCCGGCTTCGGCGAACTCGAACCTCCCGGCTGCCGGCGATACCCTGACATTGATGGCCGGACGCAGCATATCCCTTACCGTTACTTTCGGATACCTGCCGAAAAAGTAGTAGAATAAAGAAGAAGCGGACGCCCACGCAGGCGTCCGCCCATTTATGCATTTACTCGACGACCGCCCCCTTACGTGGGCGGTCGTCTTTATTTGTGTCGGAACTGTGAAAACTAAGCGGTGGTGCTTATGAGCGCCTGGTCCAAGTCCGCAATGATGTCAGGCACGGACTCAATCCCAACGGACATCCGTAAAAGGTTATCCTGGATTCCCAGTCGCGCGCGGTGCTTCGGGGCTATGTCCCGATGCGACGCCATCACAGGGTATAGCACCATGCTGTGCACATCGCCCAACGAGGTGGATGCCACAACCATCTTCAACCGGTTCATTAAAGCGAACATTTCATCCCGGCCCGCTCCTTTGACCTCGAAGGCGACCATCGCTCCAAACATGTCCTTCGGGAACAACCGGGAGATATTGGCTGCATCGGGATGGTTGGGGTCGCCTGGAAAATACACGCGGTCCACCGCTGTATGGCCCTGGAGCCATTCCGCAACCTTCACCGCGTTCCCGCATTGGCGCTCCATACGGAGCGGGAACGTCTTCACGCCGCGCATGGCGAGATATGCCTCGAACGGCCCGAGGATCGGTCCCAGCACCCGCGACAGGTCGCGCATGGGTTCCAAATACTGCTCGTTGGTGATGATGATTCCGCCCAGCACGTCGCCGTGTCCGGAAAGGTACTTGGTCAGGCTGTGGACGACGAACGACGCGCCGAGTTCCAAAGGCCGCATCAGCATCGGAGTCGCGAACGTATTGTCAACAATCAGGGGGATGCCCGCTTGTTGCGCCAGTGCGCCGATATGGTCCAAGGCTGGCACGCGGAGCAGTGGATTGGCAATGGATTCCATCAGGATCGCGCCAGGTCTGTACTCAGCGATGGCCGCCTCTACCTCCGTGGGATCGTCGAAATCCGCCCAGACGGTTTCCACGCCCGACGCCTCGAAAACCTTCGTCAGCATCGATAGCGTGGCACCATACAGCAACTTGGCGGCCAACACCACGCGACGCCTGTCCATCAGGGCCACATTCAACGCTGTCTGCAGTGCGGTCATGCCCGAGCTGCAGGCCAATGCGCCAGCCCCGGACTCCAGATCCGCCACCAATTCCTCCAGTGCGAAGTTGGTCGGGTTGCCGTAGCGGGAGTAGCTGGAGCCGGTTATCTCCTTTGCGAACACCCGGTCGAGGTCGGCGATGTCGTCATAGACAAAGCTGGACGCCGTGTAGATGGGGGTGCTGACACCCGCCACGCCGCCCTTGCGCTTGCGGTCGCCTACGTGGACCGCTCTTGTATGAAGATTCATCTTGTACCTACTTCCGCTTCCAGCGGACTCCTTCTTTCGTATCTTCCAGGATGACGCCTTTTTCCAGTAGCTCATTCCGGATGGCGTCGGCTTTGGCGAAGTCGCGCCCCTTTTTGGCCGCGGTGCGGGCTGCGATCAGGGTTTCGATCTCCTCGGGTGGCAGTGCCCCGGCCTGTTCGGCGGGTACCAACACCTCGAAGACCGCCTCGAACAGATTCATGAGTTCTTGGGCACCGGCCCGGTTGCCTTCCAGGAAACCGCCGGCATCCAGTGACGTGTTGGCTTCGCGGAGGAACTCGAACACGGTTCCGAGGGCCTCGGCTGTGTTGAGGTCGTCGTCCATCGCTTCGCGGAACTGGTGGATCGCGGCGGTAGCTTGTCCGGCTACCGTGTCGTTGGTTCCCGGTGCCAGCTTGGCCGAATCGATGCGATGCTTGAAAGTTCTGAGGCGTTCGATCGCCGTTTTGGACGACGTAAGACCGTCAAACGTGAAATTCAGCCCTTTACGGTACGGCACGGAGGCCAGG
>CAITMP010000735.1 GCA_903893525.1 uncultured Acidobacteriia bacterium
CTCTCCTTCCGGGGCGACTAGGCTGCACACGCTGGGCCTGCCGGTCGTTCTAGGGCCGTGGAACGGGGGCCTGCCCTCGCCAACCACCTTCCCCGAGATCATGAAGGACGACGTGGGCTGGCTCTACCGGATCCGCGACATCGGGCGGTATCTGGACGGTGCATTCAGCACGACCTCCACGGCCTCCGCGATCTTGGTGGCCACGAAGGCGACGGAAGCCGCGATTCCCGTTTCGAGCCGCGACCGCTGCGTGCGGATGATCGAAAACGGCGTGAATCTGGACCTGTTCCAGCCCGCGAAGTGGGATCCACCATCGGCCACAAACCCGCTCAAGGTCGTGTTTGTTGGTCGCTTGGTGCCGTTCAAGGGCGTGGCGATGCTAATCGAGGCCGTGCGCCGGGTGAAGGACCGGATTGCCATCGAATTGACCGTGGTTGGTGACGGACCCCTGCGCGCGGAGTGGACGGAAACGGCCCGGAAGGCCGGGGTCGAGGCAATCGTCCGATTTGCCGGGGCGCTTCCATTGCCGCAGGTCGCGGCGGAAATGCGGCGGTCCCACGTGTTCTGTCTGCCGTCTATACGGGAATCCGGCGGTGCGGTGGTCTTGGAGGCGATGGCCGCCAGTTTGCCGGTGCTGGCCGCCGATTACGGGGGCCCGGCCGAGATTGTCGATGAGGAGATTGGTCGGGCAATGTCGATGCTCGGTGCCGAGGCGTTGATCCGGGACATGGTCCGCAGCTTTGAGGAAATAGTCCGCAGTCCCGAATTGTGGCGGCAAAAGGGGGTGGCGGGGCGCGCCCGCGCGGAGCGGCTCTATGGCTGGGATGCCAAGATCGGGACGGCAATCGATCTCTACTCCCGAATTCTGGAAAAGAGGCCATTGAATGGCTAAACAACTGCGGTACCTGCTGGTTACCCACATTCCCTTTGCACGCAACGCCTCAGGCGACGTGGTGCTGGACAGCCTTTGGGCCCGCGATTTGGATGGAATCGCCCAGTCCGGGTGGAAGGTGCGGGTATGCGCCCCGGAACTGGAATCGGAGTCGGCGATCCGCACATGGGGGCCCAGCGCCGCAACGCTGTCAAAGAACGGACTGATCGAATTTTCGGGTTTTCCGCCTATCAGCCGCCGGGTGGACTTTTGGAAGTGGCCCAAGATCCGTTCCGTGTTGGCCCGGGAAGTTGAAGCCGCGGACTTGGTACACACCTCGAATCTTTTCGAACCATACGTGGGATTGTCCTACGCGCACGACTTGGCCGTCAGCAAGGGCAAGAAAACGGTTTTTGTGATTGCCGAGGACTTCAACGACATGTTGGAGTGGGAGTTTGTGCGCCTCGGCGGATCCCAACGTGAAATTGCCCGCCGCCAAGGGCATGTCGACGCCTTGGCGGAGCGCGCGAAGCGCAGCGCGTCCACGGCGAGCCTGACGTTCCTCCACACGCCTGCGGCGGTCGCCCGCTACCGGCTGTCGACACGGAATGGGATCGCGATCCGGCAGCCGGGCCATGAAACCGACGATGTGATCCCGGCGGAGACGTTCGAGGGCAAATGCCGGGCGATTGAATCGGGCGTCCCGTTGGGAATTGTTGCCGCGTGCCGCCACAAACATTTGAAGGGACTGGACTTGCTGATCCGTTCGATCGCCATCCTGAAGCGGCGCGGCGTGCCCGTACGGGTCCAGTTGTTCGGTTCCGGGGAACAGAATACCGATCTGAAATCGCTTGCGGCGCGGCTGCAGGTGGATGACCGCGTGCTATTTCCTGGCTCACTGCCGCCAGGCCGGGCGGTGTACGAGGCCATCGGCGCGGGTCACATTTTCGCCATGCCGCACCGCACTACCGATTTTGGGCGCGCGTTCTTCGATGCCATGGCGGGGGGTACGCCAGTTCTGGCGTTCCGTACTCCGGCCAGCATCGAGACGGTCCGGGACGGCGTGGATGGCATGCTTGCGTCGCTCGACGACGTCGAGAGCCTCGCCTCGGCCATCCAGCGGTTCCACAATGACCGGCAACTTTTGATCCGCTGCTCCCAGGCAGCCCGTGACCGTGCACTGGCCAACACGCGGTCCGAATGGTACCGCCTGCGTGCCGAGTGGACCCGCCAACTCTTCCCGGGGGGGGAATAAAACTTGCCGGACAAAAAGATACAGGCCCAGCAGCCGGCTGAGGACCACTCGAAAACTGTGCGGGATTCGCTGTCCCGGAACTTGGTATTCGACATCGCGGCGCGGATCGGGTATCTGGTTTCCCGGTTCTTCGTACCGCCATTCATCCTTGCGCACGTCACTCTGGAGGCCTACGGCCTCTGGTCGGCGGCATTTATTGTGGTGTCCTACATCGGGGTTTCCACGATGGGGATTTCCAATGTCTACGTGAAGTTTGTGGCGGAGTATTCGGCGCGAAAAGAATACAACAAGATCAACTCCCTGATCTCGACGGGCCTGATGATCACCACCCCGGTGTGTTTGGCGGTATTCGGGCTGTTGTGGGTGTTTTGGCCCCTGGTGGTGGGGTTCCTGCATGTGGACGGCGCGATGCGGGAGGATGCGCGGGTGGTCGTGCTCTCGGTCACGGCGATCTTTCTCGCGTCGATCGGCCTGTCGGCGTTCCGCGACGTGTTGGCGGGTGTCCAGAAATCCGCTTTGACGCAGGTTGTCTGGGTGACCGGGTATCTCACGGAAACCGCATTGATCTTCTGGTTGGTCGGGCACGGCATGGGCATCCGGGGATTGGCCCAGGCATTCCTCATCCGCACTGCGATTGAGATCAGCCTGCAGTTCATGCTGGCGTTCCGTTTGCTGCCGTGGCTGCGTTTGTCGCCTGCGCGCTGGTCCAAGGAGGCGTTGCATACCCTCACGTCGTTCGGTGGTGTAGTTCAGCTGCAGAGTCTGATGGCGATCGGGCTAAATTCGATTGAGCGGGCCATGGCGGCACCGTTGATCGGACTGGCGGCCACGGGTCTGCTGGAAATCGGCAACAAGCTGCCGGCGATGGCCGCGTCGATTCCGAGCGCCTTTGCGGGTAGTTTCGTGCCTGCCGCATCCTATCTGCAGGGAGGTTTGGAAGGCAGTGCGGACCAGCGTGATTCCATTCGCAAGCTCTACTTGAAGGGCGCGCGGTACATGAACCTCACCTGCGCCTATATTTGCGGTTTTATCGGGACCGCTCCGCTGCCGCTGTTGGATGTCTGGATGGGCAAGCGCTATCCCGGTGCGTCTTTCCTGATGGTGGTGTTTACTGTTCAAACACAGGTCCATTTGATGACTGGACCGGGAACCTCCATCCTGAAGGGCGTTGGCCGACCGAAGGAGGAATTCCACTATGCGATTCCAAACATCCTAGCCCTGTTTGTCACCATGCCGGTGTTCTGGCTGATGTACGGCGGGAAGTTCACTGCGCAGGGGATCGGACTGTCGGTGACTGGCGCAACGGTGTTGGCCGCGATCTGGTTCCTGATCCACTCCAACCGGCTTCTGAACGTGTCGTTTGGCCAGTATTTCAAGACCGTCGTTTGGCCGGGAATCGTACCGTATCTGGTGGGTCTCCCGATCTCGATTCCGCTGCTGATGATCACCGAGAAGTTGACCCGCTGGCAGTCGGCGGGCGTTGTCATACTGGCTGGGCTGCTGTACAGTTTGCTGGTGCTGATTGTGGTGGTCCGGTTTGTGTTCGAATCGGGCGAGAGACTGTGGTTCGTAGCGGTGCTGGAATCGAAATTGCCGTTCCTGAAACGGCGTGGCTAAGAAGGAGCTGGTATGAACCCTACCCGTCGTGAATTCGCGCTTGCAGCAGCAGGTGCAGCCGTGTCCGTTGAGGCGTCGGCCCAGTCCGGCAAGCTGACCGCGAACCAGATTGTTGACCGCATCCAAAAGAACCTTGGCGTGCCGTGGAAGACGCCTACGCGCGACATCTTCAAGGCCGGGGATCCGGAAACTGCGGTGACCGGCATCGCCACCACGGTGATGTCGACGCTGGCGATCCTGCAGCGTGCAGCCAAGGCCGGGAAGAATCTGGTGATTACCCACGAGCCCACTTTTTGGAGCGATGCCGACACCACCAGGGAGCTTGAGGACGACGTTGTTTACCGCGTGAAAGCCGACTTCATCAAGAAGAACAACTTGGTGGTGTGGCGCTTCCATGACCACTGGCATGCCCGGAAGCCCGACGCGATGCTGGTCGGCTTGGCGCAGGACCTGCGCTGGAAGGATGCGGTCGATGATTCGATGCGCGTCTACCGGTTCCCGGAAACCACACTTGGGGCGTTGGCCAAGGATCTCGAAACGCGGTTGAAGTTCCGCGCACTACGGGTGATTGGCGATCCAGCCACCAAGATTTCCAAAGGTGCGATCAATGTGGGTTCCACGTCGCAGCAGGTGGTGGTGAAGCTGATGCCTGAGGTGGATGTGTTTATTGCGGGAGAACCGAGGGAGTGGGAAGGCCCGGAATACGTTCAGGACGCGGTGGCGGCGGGGCAGAAGAAGGGCATGATCATCATCGGGCACCAAGTTTCCGAGGATCCGGGGATGCGTCTATGCGCCGACTGGCTGAAGACACTGGTGCCGGAGGTGCCGGTGGAATGGATTCCGACGCCGGATCCGTTCAATATCGGACGCAAGGCCTAAGATGTCGGACCGGTGGCGGTTGAGAAATCCACCACCGGTCCGGATCGTCTAGAATTCGTCTTCGTCTTTTTTCTTGCCTGCGGACTTGCGGCGAAGCACTATGATCACCAGCAGAACTACCGCCAGCACACCGGAGACGATCTTGACCGTGCTGTCGTTCGCTGGTGCGGGGGCATCTTGGAGGAGAAGGGCGAAAAGCGTTGTCAGTGCCATGTTGTTGGTTCCCTGTATACGATTTTTTGGGCTAGCTCATGCAGTATAACGCGTTCGTCCCTTCCAGCGGAAGGCTGCGGTGCGGGGTTTGATTCCACCCGCTTTTGTAAGACATTGTCAGTCCGGCCCCAGGGTGGGGGACGGCGCACGGGCATTGGGTTTCTAATGGAATTTATGCCTATTGCAACCTTCTCCGAATCCACCAGCCGCAGACGCCTTTTCGGTCTTGTGGGGGCCGCCGGAGTCTCCTTGCTGACGACTCCCTTCGCATTTGCCGCTTCCGACTTCTGGAACAAGAAGCCGTTCGCGGAATGGAGCGAGCAGGAGATCGAGCAGTTGAAAACAAAGTCCCCGTGGGCGAAGAAGATCCGCGGCGAAATGGCGGGTGGCGGTGGACGCGCGGGTGGTGGTGGCGGCGATGAAGGCGGTGGAGGCGGTCGTGGTGGTGGTCGCGGAGGCAACGGCGGGTTGGCGGGTGGCGGTATTGCCACTGCGGACAGCAACGGCATCGGTGGCGGCGGTGGTGGTCGCGGTGGACGAGGTGGCGGTGGTGGTGGCGGCGGCGAGTTTGCAGCCCAAGGCCCCGAAGTTGTGGTCCGTTGGGAGAGCGCCGGGCCTTTGTCGGACATCAAGAAGGAAAAGATGCCCAAGGAGATCGACGGGCACTATGCCATCAGCGTCACCGGCCTTCCGCAGCAAATGTTGATGATGGCGATGATGGGCGGCGGACGTGGCCGGGGCGGTCGGGGTGGCCGAGATGGCGGCGGGCGCGAGGGGGTTGGACGGGAAGGCGCACCGGCTCCCGAGGCACCGCAGGAGGATCCCGCAGCACGCCAGAAGGCCATGGTGGCGCGGCTGTTGCAGTCGGTGTCGCTATCCGCGAAGGGGCACGATCCCCAAAGCGCCGTGATGGTACTCCAGACAGCGGACAAACAGTCTCTGATCTTTGGTTTTCCGAAGAAGGACTTGGTGCTCGAAGCCAAGGACAAGGATCTTGTCTTCACGATGAAGCTGGGCATGATGACGATCAAGGCCAAGTTCGAGCCGAAGGACATGAATTACAAGGGTGCTTTGAGCCTGTAATTCCTTCGTTGACTGAAATCCAAACTGACGGTCCGATGGTTCCGGTCGGTGGCCCGCTGGCTTTTCACTGGGAATAACGGCACCCCCCGTTCGTCTTGCTCCAATGAAATTCCGCGCTAAACTGGAGCACGGAGGAGGAGATCCCTGAGACTTATCCATTTGGCCACTTGGCTTATTGCGTCCGCTATCCTAAACGCGCAAGCCGTAGGCACGCCGGAACAGTATTTAAAGGCCATCCGGGCCAACGACCTTGCCGCTCTACGGTCGATGAGCAGCGCGGGTCTTGCCGGGGTGCATGACACCCTCGACTGGACGCCGCTCCATTACGCTGCGCTGTATGGCAGTACGGAGGCTGTCAGGGTCCTGCTTTCCGCCGGGTCCAATCCAAACGCGCGGAATCGGGCGGGTGCGACTCCGCTGCTCTACGCCGCCTACGACTTCGACAAGACACGCCTAATGGTGGAAAAGGGTGGGGATGTTGCGGTCAAGGCCAACGACGGTTCCAGTGTGCTCTGGGTAGCCGCCGGTGCGGCCAATAATACCCGCACGGTCCAATTCTTGGTCGGGAAGGGTGCCAATCCCTTGCTGGACCAGCCCCGCAACGCGGACCTCTTGATGCGAGCTGCGGAGCGTGGCGATTCGCAGTTGATCCAGTTTCTACTAAGCAAAGGAATCGCGGCGGGCAATTCGTCGAAGAGCGGCGAGACGTCGATCGACGACGCTGTCGGCCGCTATGCCGACGAGAAGGTGGCAATTCTTTTGGCCGCGGGTGCCAAGGTCAATGTCAAGAATACCTTTGCGGGGAGTGTTCGGAACGGCCCGATTGAATCCACCGGTGTGACGCCTCTGATGGACGCAGCCGCGCTTTCAGATATTGCCACCATGAACGCAATCCTGAAGGCGGGAGCGCAGGTGAACGCCCAAGATGATCGCAAGATGACAGCCCTGATGATGGCGGTCGCCACCGACCGGGCCGAACCCGCCAAGGTTCGGCGATTGATCGATTCCGGGGCCGATATGAATGTGGCGGACCGAAATGGCGAAATGGCGCTGGACTGGGCTCGCAAGTTTCGGAACCCGGAGGTTGTCGGGATGTTGTTGGAGGCCGGGGCGAAGGAAAAGGGCCTCCGAGCCGCGCCAGTGAGGCCCGACGGCTACAGCCCGGACGCGAAGGAGGCGGTTGAGCGGGCGTCGAAGCTTCTGGCGAAATCATCAGAGATTTTTTCCGTGAGGGCGGTGGGTGCCTCGGGTGCCACCACCAACCGTTCGCCGGTCGGGCGTTTGCAGCGTTGAAGGCAGAGGGTTTGACTCCCGAGCCCCGCTTGCGGCGTATTTTTATGGACGGTGTGATTGCGGACCGGGCCCGCGAACTGAACATCCAGCCTCTGCTCAACACCGGCGGCGGTGGTTATGACGGAGGTTTGTACCAGTTGGTGGCGATGGCCGAGTTGGGGGAGCCGTCGAGCGACATCACGGATGCCATGACTCACATGATTGCCGTGAGCCAGCAGCCGTCGGGCGTTTGGACGCTTCCGGGAACTCGGCCCCCGCTGCAGGAAAGCGACATTACGCGCACCCGGATGGCGATTCAAGTTCTGAAGACCTATGGCTGGCCTGCGCGGAAGTCGGAATTCGAGTTGCGAATCGCCACTGCGGGGAAGTGGCTGCAAACGGCTCCGGGCTATACGACGTTGGATGAGGCTGACCGGCTTGCCGGCCTGTGGATGGCGGGTCAGCCCGCAGCGACTGTGAAGGCGGTGTCGGCGAAATTGGTCGCCCTGCAACGCGCTGACGGGGGTTGGGCGCAGCGTGCGAATTTGGAGTCCGATGCCTACGGAACAGCTGCCGCGCTGGTTTCGCTGCGAAGGGTGGGCGCATTGAAGGCCTCGGACCCGGTTTACCGGAAGGGTGTGGGGTTCCTGCTGTCGACCCAGTTTCCAGATGGTTCCTGGTATGTCCGTAGCCGTGCGGTGAAACTGCAGCCGTATTTCGAGGCTAGTTTCCCTTTCGGGCATGACCAGTGGATTTCGACTTCGGCGACCGCATACGCGGTCATGGCGCTGGCACCGGCTGCGACCAACTCGGTCCGGTAGGTGAATCGCGCGCGGGCGTTATGATTTAGCTATGGCTAAATTATTGCCGGTCCTGCTTTTGGCCCTCAGACTCGGTGCCCAGACTTTACCGGAACCTGTGCCTGAGGCAAATCCAGCTCGTCCAACGGTTTCGACGCCGGCCACTTTGACCCCTGTGGGATACCTCCAGTTCGAGACGGGGATGCTGGGGGCTGTGTCGTCACCAGAATTCGGGACACGCATCGGTATCAACCAGGTCACCAAGCTGACAGTGGCTCCGCGATTGCAGTTGATCGTTCTGACGGAGCCGTATGTGCACAGCAGCAACGAGAAGGGGCTCGACAAGCAGATTCATCCCGGCGAGGTGTTCCTGGGGGCACAGGCGATGGTCCTGAAAGGGCAGGGGGCGAAGCCGACTGTTTCGGTGGGCTACATCCGCCGGGTGTACCAGAGTCCGGCACCGGAGCTGGACTTGGGGACGTTTCGGGAGAGCGGGACAGTGCTGGTCAGCAATGAGATGGGGGGATTCCATTTCGACGCGAACTTCATGGTGCTGAAGCAGACTGACGGCGGTGTCCGACGGGCCCAGTTGGCGCAGACGCTGTCGATTTCGCATCCGGTGGGCAAGTTCACCGTTTCCTGCGAGTGGTGGCATTTCTCGCAGCCCTTTCTGAAGTCGAACGCCGAGGGCAACCTTTGGGCGGTATCGTATCCGGTGCGCAAGAACCTGGTGGTGGATGGAGGCTTCGACCATGGGTTCACGCGGACATCCACGCATTGGGAAGCGTTTGCGGGCTTCACGTATTTGCTGCCGCGCCGGTTGTGGCCCAAGTATTAGGATTGGGGTATGCGAATTAGCATCGTTTCGGTTGCCTTGGGTATCCTCCTTACGGGTAGTTGCGCTCAGGCATCCGAGGTCACATACGCCAACGTACGTCCGATTTTGGAGAAGCGCTGCGTGGGTTGTCATGCCCGGGGTGAGATAGGGCCGATGCCATTGGGTGCCTATGCCGATGCCAGACCGTGGGCAAAGGCGATCCGGGCCGCCGTCATCTCGAAAACCATGCCGCCATGGCACGCGGCGCCGGGTTCGGCGCATGCATTTCTGAACGACCGTTCGATGTCCCAGGGAGAGATCGATACCTTGGTGAAATGGGTGGATGCCGGGAGTCCCGATGACCCGGCCGTGCAAGCGCGCAGCCACGCGATCAAGGAGCCAGGCGGTTGGCGGCTGGGCGACCCGGACTTGGTGCTGCGGGTGCCGGGAATGCAGATTCCAAAGTCCGGCATACTGCAGTACAGTTTTGTGATCTTCCCCCTGCATTTTGACCATGACGTATGGGTTCGGGCGGCCGAGTGGCATATCGACCAGCGCGGACAGGTCCACCACATGAACGCTTTTGTGCGGGAACCGGGGTCGAGTTATCTGGCGGATTTTCCGAAAGACGAGATCTTCACGCCGACTGTTGCAGAGCGTGGCAAGAAACGCTCGGATGAGGCGGTTTTTGCCCGTCGCCAGCTCTTGCAGGGCTATGAACCCGGATACGCGCCCATGCCTTGGCTCCCGGACGGGGCCAAGTTGATCAAGGCCGGTTCCGACGTCATTTTTGAAATGCACTTCAATACCAACGGGAAGGAGGCGGTTGACCATACCGAGTTGGGCCTCTATTTTGCCCCCGCGGCACCTGCGAACAGGGTTGTGGCCGTTGACACGCTTCGCGATTTGGACTTGGCGATTCCCCCGGCGTCTGCCAACTACATGTCGAATGCATCCATGAAACTGGGATCACCGGCGCGGCTGCTTTCGATCCAGCCGCACATGCACGTCCGCGGCAAGAGCATGGAGGTGCGCGCGATCTACCCCGATGGCCGCAAGGAATTGCTGCTGAGCGTGCCGAAATACGATTTCAACTGGCAGACGACCTACGCGATCAAGAATCCTCCGCTCCTGCCGACGGGGACGGTGCTGGAGTCCGTGGCTGGGTATGACAATTCGCCGAACAACAAGTTCAATCCCGATCCGGCTGCGACGGTTGGCTGGGGGGACCAGACCACTTCCGAGATGCATATCGCCTTCCTGGAGCTGGTGGTGGATGCCAAGGCCGATGTCGAGAAGCTGTTGACTGTGCAGCCGAAGATGATTGGCACTCCGGCGGGCCGGTAGGTGCGGCCCGCGTTTCTGGTTTGCCTGTGGCTGGTGGCGGCGTCGGCACAGGACACCACTTTCCGCAGTGACGTGTCCGTGGTGCGGGTGGATGTGGAGGTGCGCGATTCGTCGGGGAAGATTCTGGAAGGGTTGAAGAAGGAAGATTTCCGGATTCTCGACCAGGGACAGCCCGTGGCCGTGACTGATTTCGCCTTTGAGGCCGAGCCGCTGGACCTCATCCTGCTGTTCGATCTGAGCGGACCGATGCGGGGGAAACTGTTGAAGCTGGTGCGGGCGGTGGAACTGGGTTTTCACGAATTGAAGGCTGGCGACCGGGTCTGCGTGATGGCAGGGCCGTTTTCGGCCTTTGAAATCCTTCCATTTACACCGGATTTGGACCGGGTGAACCAAGCGATCTTGATTGATGTTTTGAAGCAGAAGTTCGGGGGTCAGTTCATTTTGGAATCGGCGGCCAGTGCGGCTGCGGGGCGTTTCCGGTTGGAACCGAAATCCACGCGGCGGCGCGCCGTCCTGGTGGTTGAGGATAAATCGGAAGGGCGGCCGGGTGCCGAGGGCGCGGCGATCCGGGCCCTATGGGAGTCGGACGCCGC
>CAITMP010000736.1 GCA_903893525.1 uncultured Acidobacteriia bacterium
GATGGCCTATCACTTGGTGGCCGCCCGCAATGACAAGGTCGTGGACGGCCTCCTCTCCAAACTTGTGGTGGCCATCGACCCGCTGCAGAACCCCGACGGCCGGAACCGCTTCGTCAACAGCTTTGAGTCGGCGCTCGGCTTGGAGCCCGACCCCTATCCGCTGGCCGCAGAGCACACAGAGCCTTGGCCTGCCGGCCGCACCAACCACTATTTCTTCGACATGAACCGCGACTGGGTCGCGATGACGCAGCCCGAAACCCGCGGCCGCATCAAAGCTCTTCGCGAGTGGCATCCCCAAGTCGTCGTCGATCTTCACGAAATGGGCACCGATTCCACCTACTACTTCGCGCCACCGTCTGATCCCTACAACCCCAACATGACGAAGTGGCAGAAGGATTACCAGTACGACATCGGCAAGGGCAACGCCAAATGGTTCGACCAGTTCGGCTTCAGCTACTTCATCCGGGACACCTACGACGCCTTCTATCCCGGCTACGGCGATAGCTGGCCCGTTTACACCGGTGCGATTGCCATGACCTACGAAAACGGCTCGACGCGCGGCTTGGTGGTGCGGCGGCCCTCCACGGACATGACCATCACCTTCCGCGAGACTGTCCGGCGGCATTTCGTCTCCTCCATCGCCACTTGTGAAACCACCGCACTGCACCATGACGACGTGCTCAAGAATTTCCATGAATACGGGCGCACGGCCGTCGAGGAAGGGAAGTCGGAAGCGATCAAGGAGTACATCCTGCCGCGCCGCGGAAACGTGTCCGCCGTCGACAAGCTGGCGGAGATGTTGACTGCCCAGGACGTCGAAGTTCGTCGCGCGACTGCGCCGTTTTCGTCCGAGGGGAAGCAATACCCCGAGGGTAGCTATGCTATTTCCCTCGCCCAGCCGGCAAAGCGCCGCATCCGCGTCCTGCTGGATGCCAACACCGTCATGGACGACAAATTCCTCCAAGGCGAGGAAGCCCGGCGCAAGCGTCGGCTCTCCAGTGAAATCTACGACGTAACCGCATGGAGCGTCCCTCTTCAGTTCGGAGTGGAAGCGGTTCCGGCCAATGCCGTGAGCGAGGGGCGGTTTGTTGCCTTCAAGGAAGGGGACTCCGTTGCAGCCCCGGTTCCTGCGAAGGCCGCTGTAGCGTATTTGGCTCCGTGGGGTTCGGCTGCCGCCGGTCGCTTCCTTGCCGCCGCGCTCAGGGAGGACCTCAGGGTTTTTGGTGCCGACAAACCTTTCACCCAGAACGGCAAGACCTACTCCGCAGGTACTCTCGTCATCCCGGTGCTCGAAAACCCTGCCTCGATTCATGACACCGTGGCCCGCTTGGCGAAGGCTTCCGGCGCGGAGTTGGTGGCCACTTCCACCACATGGGTGGACGATGGCCCCAGTTTCGGAAGCCGCAAAACCCCGCTGCTGCGAAAGCCGTCCATCGCCATCGCCTGGGACCAGCCTGTGAATGCCTCATCCGCCGGGGAAACCCGCTTCGTCCTCGAACGGCAATTCGGCTATCCCGTGTCGGCCATCCGTATGCAAAACCTGGGTTCGGCGGATCTCCGCCGGTTCAACGTAATTATTCTGCCTGACGTCGGGGGCGGCGGCCGTGGCGGCGGGGGATATGCCGAATCCCTCGGGCCGGGCGGTATCCAACGGCTCAAGGAGTGGGTTTCTGACGGCGGCACCCTGATCGGAATCTCAGGTGCGGTCCAGTTTCTGGCCGATCCCAGGTCCGGATTCCTCGCCGTTCAGCGCGAGGACCGCGTCCCGGAAACCCCAGCTGCCGCTGGCCCGGGACGGGGCGGCGCAGGTGGTGGTAATTCGGGTGCCGCCGGGGCCGCCACCCCTCCAGCAACGGTTCCCGGAAAGCTGATCGCAACGGCGGCCGACCTCGAAAAGATGATCCAGCCGGATTCGGAAGCCCCCGAATCCCTCCACGGAGCGCTGGTGAAATGCATCGTGGACCCGGAGCAATGGATCTCGGCCGGAGTCCCCGAAAGCGTCTTCGCAATGGTGTCGGGCCGAAACATCTTCACGCCCATCAAGATCGACAAGGGTGTCAACGCGGTCACCTTCGCCGGCCCGGATGACTTGGCAAAGACCACCAGCGGCTACATGTGGGATGAATACCGCAAGCAGCTGGCGTTCAAGCCTTTCGTCATCGTGTCCCGGTCGGGTGGCGGCAACGTCATCGGATTCACGGCCAATCCCAACTACCGCGCGGCAATGGACGGGTTGAACGTGCTGCTCCTGAACGCCGTCTTCCGGGGGCCGGCACACTCCACAGGGCAATAGGGCATGCGTTCCAGACACCGGATTTTTTTCGTCCTCGCAGCGCTGCCGCTGTTGGCGGGAACCGTTGACGAAGACTCGTTCATCGGCAACCGCTCGGGCTATTGGGCTTTTCGCAAACCCCAGCGGTCCCCAGTGCCTCGAATCGCCTCGAATCCGGTGGATGCGTTTATCATTTCTGCGCTGCGGAAGGAAGGGATCGCTCCTTCCGCAGCCTTGGACCGCACCCACCTGATCCGACGCGTAACCCTCGACGTTACCGGCCTTCCCCCCACTCCCGCCGAGGTCGACGCCTTCATCACGGATCGGTCTCCACAGGCTTACGAGCGCTTGGTGGATCGGCTGCTCGCGTCGCCAGCCTACGGCGAGCGCTGGGCTCTCAAATGGCTCGACATTGTCCGCTACGCCGACACCAACGGCTATGAGCTGGACGCCGACCGGCCCCACGCTTGGCGCTACCGCGACTATGTGGTTGACTCCTTCAACCGGAACAAGCCCTTCGACCGTTTCGTCAAGGAGCAACTCGCCGGCGACGAGATATATCCGGACGACCCGGCCGCCCTGGTTGCCACCGGCTA
This sequence comes from uncultured Acidobacteriia bacterium, assembly GCA_903893525.1. Lineage (GTDB taxonomy): Bacteria > Acidobacteriota > Terriglobia > Bryobacterales > Bryobacteraceae > BOG-234. Next base: position 2,869 of record CAITMP010000736.1, read on the forward strand.
CCTCCGCGCCGGCAGCGAGCATTTGGTGTCCGGGAATATCGATCCCGACGAGTCCCGACAGGAAGTTCTCACCGAAATCGCTACCTCCATCGCCCAGACTTATCTGGGGCTGACCGTCAATTGCGCCCGGTGTCACAACCACAAGTTCGACCCGATCCCACAGACCGACTTCTACCGTCTGCAAGCGGTTTTTGCGGCTGCCAAGGGCAAGGACGTGGAAATCGCCAAGGCCCAGGTGAAGGCGGCTTGGCATGCTGATGACGAGGCCTACAAGGCTCGGCTCAAGCCCGTCCAGGACGAGCTCAAAGCCCTCGCCAAGCCCTACGACGAGCGGCTGCGCGCGGCGAAGCTCGCGTTGCTCGAACCCCGCCTCCGCGATGCCTACAATACCCCGGAGGCCAAGCGCACTCCCGAGCAGAAATTGCTTGCGAAGGATGCCAAGGATCAGGTCGGGCTCACATGGGATGAAATTGTGGACGCCATGTCACCGGCGGACAAGGATCGCCGTGCCGCCCTACGTGTCCGCCTGCACGAAATCGAAACTACCGCACCCGATCCACTGCCCACCGCATACGCCTTTGTGAATACCGGTGAACCTGCCCCGCAAAGTTACGTGCTGCGCATGGGCGATCCCAAGAACCGCCTCGATCCCGTCGATCCGGCTCCACCCCGCGTCGTCAAGGCCGCCTTCGAGGTGCCGCCCGCTGGCGGTAGGCGGACCGCTTTCGCAAACTGGCTCACCTCCCGCGAAAACCCGCTCACGGCCCGTGTTATGGTCAACCGGATCTGGCAGTTCCGCATGGGGCGGGGTATTGTCGCCACCCCCAACGACTTCGGTGTCATGGGACAGCGCCCCACCAACCAACCGTTGCTCGACTGGCTCGCCGTCGAATTCATGGAGAATGGATGGGACATCCGGGCGATCGACCGTCTCATACTGCTTTCGAACACCTACCGCCAGCAGGCAGAATCCGCCGGTCGGCCCGCCCCTACGGCGGATCCCGAAAATAGGCTATTCTGGCGCATGAACCGCAAGCGGATGGAAGGCGAGACGATCCGGGACGCTGCGCTCGCCGTGGCCGGTACGCTCAATCCAAAAATGGGCGGCAGGCCAGTGCGCGTCTCCATCGAGCCGGAAGTCTACGACCTGATTTTCACCGAATTCGAGCGCGATGGACTCTGGCCCGTGAGTCCCGATCCCTTCGTGCGCAACCGGCGGAGCATCTATCTGTACAACAAGCGCAGCGTGCGTCTGCCCCTGCTGTCGGCGTTCGACCAACCCGACGACGTGACTTCCTGCCCAATCCGCCCCGTGAGCACCCACGCCCTGCAAGCACTAACTCTTTTCAATGGTGGTTTCATGAAGGAGCAGTCCGAGGCATTCGCCGCCCGACTACAGTCAGAATGCAACGCCGGCGGCTCCGATTGCCAAATTCGGACCGCGTGGCGTCTGGCACTCTCCCGCCCCCCGAAACTCGCCGAATTGCACTTGGCGAAACAGTTCCTGTCCAGCGGGGCCTCGCTGGACGAAATGTGTTTGGCAATCTTGAACCGAAACGAGTTCGTCTACATTCCCTAGGAAGCCTCCAGCCCATGCGAAACATCCTTTTCCTCGTCGTCGCCGCCTCCTCCCTGCAGGCCCAATCCGTAACTGATTTCTTCAAGGAGACGTGGGCGGAGCGTCTCCGCGACGAGCCGGAGTTCGCGGCCCGGCTCGGCAGGCATGAGTACGATGGCGTCTGGACCGATTATTCCAAGGCCGCCCGCGACCGTCGCAAGGCCCATCTGGAGAGCCGCCTCGCACAGGCAACCAACTTCAGCACCGCGAACCTGAAGCCGCAGGACAAGCTGACTCTGCGCCTGCTGGCGTATGACACGCAGGTTCGCCTCGGCGCATGGGACGCTTCCGAGCACCTGCTCCCCGTCGGCCAGCTTTTCGGCTTCCACACCAGCGTATATCAAGCTTTCGACGGCGCGCCTGCCCGCACCGTGGCCGACTATGAGAACCAGTTGAAGAAGCTGCGGGGCATTCCGGCGCTGATGGACCAACGACTGGTCGTCCTTGATGAGGCCTTGGCGGCCGGTACTACCCAGCCCAAGGTTGTGGTCGACCGCGTGATGTCCCAAATCGCGGACCAGATTCGGCAGACTCCCGAGAACAGCGCGTTACTGGAAGCGTTCCGCCACTTCCCGGCCACGGTCCCCGCGTCCGAACAGCAGCGCCTGAAAGCGCAGGCCGTCGAGGCCTACAATTCGAGCTTCCTCCCGGCTTGGAGGAAGGTCTACGTCTTCCTGGAGACCAACTACCTGCCGAAGGCGCGTCCCAGCATCGCGGTGACGTCCCTTCCGAATGGCCAGGAGACCTACCAGGCACTGATCCGTTCGTTGACAACCACCAACATGACGCCGCGCGAGGTCCATGACTTGGGTCTGGCGGAGGTCAAGCGCCTGGAAGATGAAATGCGGGCACTGCTCAAGGACGTTGGGTTCAGTGGCACGATTGCGGAGTACGAGCGGAAGCTGGAGGCCGACCCGGAACAGCGCTTCCACTCCAAGGAGGAGATGCTGGCCTACTGCCGGAACATCGCCAAGCTCATAGAGCCGCAGTTGCCCAACCAGTTCAGCCGAATTCCGCCGCTTCTCTACGGAATCCGGGCCATCCCGCCCGATCGCGAGGCTGCCACGGCGTCCAACGCCCAGGCTCCAGCCCCGGATTTCTCGCGTCCCGGCTGGTTCAACCTGAACGCTTACCAGCCCGAAAAGCAGGTCAAGTACGACAAGGAGTCGCTCGTTCTGCATGAGGCCGTGCCCGGACATATCTTCCAAGGCACCCTGGCGCAGGGCTTGCCGGATCTGCCGGAAGTCCGCCGGTTCTACAGCAATAGCGCTTATGGGGAGGGCTGGGCCCTATATGTGGAGTCCCTCGGTTCCGAGTTGGGCCTCTACCGGGAGCCCTCTAGCCGGTTTGGGCAGCTGGCCAGCGAGCGGTTCCGCGCGGTGCGCCTGGTGGTGGACACCGGTATGCACGCTTTCGGATGGTCGCGCGAAACGGCGCTGGACTATTTCAGCACCCACGCGCCTTCGGTTTCGACCGCTGAGATTGACCGCTACA
>CAITMP010000737.1 GCA_903893525.1 uncultured Acidobacteriia bacterium
CCTTGCCGTCCGCCGTGCGCTTGTAGCGCTTGAACCAATTCATCATGTACAACTGCGTCCGAATGAAGTTCGACGGCTTCGAGCCCGTCCCGTGGTATTCCCCTTCGAACTGCAGCATCACGCTCGGAACACCGCGCATCTTGAGCGCGGCGTAGTATTCCTCCGTCTGCGGCATGGGAGTCCGCCGGTCGAGCACACCCGTCATCAGCATGGTTGGCGTGGTAACTTTACCCACCGACATCAGCGAGGAATGCGCCAGCCATTCGGTCGGGTCCTCCCAGAACGGCTTCTTGAAGAAGCTGTGGGTGAACAGCGGCAGGTCCGAATGGCCGGCAAAGCTCAGCCAGTCTATCACCGGACAGCGCACGGCGGCGGCGGCAAACCGGTCGGTGTGGCCGATCGCCCAACTGGAAAGGACGCCGCCGCCGCTGCAGCCGGATACGTACATGCGTTCGGTGTCCACGTAGCCCTTTGCAACCGCCGCGTCGACTCCTGCCATCAGATCGTCGAAATCAGGGCCGGGGTAGTTGTGGTCGAGTCCGTTTTGGAACGGCGTCCCGTAGCCGGTGCTACCGCGCGGGTTCACGTAGAGCACCACGTAGTCGTTGGCTGCAAAGTTTTGGAACATGTAGTTGAAACCCACATTGTAGTTGGCGAAGGGTCCGCCGTGGATCTCCAGAATCATTGGATATTTCTTAGCCGGGTCGTAGTCCGGGGGCGTCACAATCCACGCCTGGACCTTGGCATTGCCACTCGAAGCATAGCGAATCTCCTGTACTTTCCCCAAATGCTTGCCCGCCAACAGACCCGCGTTGAGGCTGGTCAGCGTCTTGAACTCCGATGGGCGACGTAGATTGAACAGTGCCACTTCGGCCGGATGTTCCGGGTCCGTCACGGTGCCGGCCGCCATCATGTCCTTGGACGCGGAGTCGAACGTGAGGATGTGCGTGCCCGTTGTGACGGGCTTTACACCGCCGGAAACGGACGCGAACTGGACGTTGCGGCTACCGTGGTCGTCCGCACCGAAGTAGATGCCGGACCCGTCGCCCGCCCACTTGAGACTCACCGGATCCCGATCGTAATCACCACTCAGCTTGCGCGGCTGGCCTCCAGTGATCGGCACCACGTAAAGATCGGAAACGCTTCTGGTGTGTTCAGACGCCGGAAACCCATGAAAAGCAACCATTTTGCCATCCGGGGAAACCACCGGGCCGTTCCAGGTACCCGTCATCGACACCAAGTCGCGTACCGAGCCGGTGGCCACGTCCACCGCCAGTAGTTGGGACCGTTCATACTCCAAATCCGCATTCGCATCGCGGTTGGCACCAATAATGATCGACTTGCCGTCGGGTGTCCAGTCCATGGAAACCGGACCGCGCAACTCGCCCCCGCCCCCGACAACACTCCATTTGCCGCTCGTCAGCTGCCGGGGCGTGCCGCCATCCTCGGCAACCACAAAGAGGTGGGTCGCGCCTTCGTCCACAAACCCGACTTGGTCCTGCCGGTAGTGCAGCGTTTCCACGATGCGCGGTGTGGCGGTCCACTTGGC
>CAITMP010000738.1 GCA_903893525.1 uncultured Acidobacteriia bacterium
CTGATGCTCATCAGATCGCAGGCTACGGGCGTGAAGACTGTACCGGCGGTTTCGAAGGTGATGTGCATCCCCAGTTGCGAGAGCGCGTTCGAAAGCGGGACGATTCCCGGTGCGATCATGGGCTCGCCGCCGGTGAGGACCGCGTGTTTGGCAACCGGATATGCCGAAATTCGGTCGAGGATCTCCGCAATCGACATTTCGTCGCCTTCAGGGTGCCAGGAGGTGTATGGTGTATCGCACCAGGAGCACCGCAGGTTGCAGCCGCTGGTGCGGACAAAGACCGAGGGAACCCCCACCAGACTGCCCTCGCCCTGGACGGAGTAGAAAATCTCAGAGATCTTCAATGCCAGCCTCCCGGAAGCCCTTCGCACGCAATAGGCAGGAATCGCACTGGCCGCAGACACGCCCTTCGGAGTTCGGGTCGTAGCAGCTGTGGGTCAGGCCGAACGGCACTCCTAATTCTTGGCCAAGGCGAACGATGCCTGCCTTGGAAAGTTGGATGAGCGGCGTGTGGATTTTGACCTTCGTGCGGCCTTCGACGCCCGCTTTTGTCGCCAGATTCGCCATGGTTTCGAAGGCCGCGATGAATTCGGGACGGCAATCGGGATAACCGGAATAGTCGAGCGCGTTCACGCCGATGATGATGTGGGATGCCTCCAGGACCTCGGCCCACGCCAGCGCGAAGGACAGGAAGATGGTGTTGCGCGCGGGGACGTAGGTGATGGGGATTTCGGCGTCCATCTGCGCTTCATCGCGCCCTTTGGGCACGTCAATGTCGTCGGTAAGAGCGGAGTGGCCGAAAACACGGAGGTCGATCTTGGCGACGCGGTGGTCCGCAGCTCCAAGGGCTTCCACCACGCGACGGGCCGCGTCCAGTTCCACCCGGTGGCGCTGGCCGTAGTCAAAGGAAAGAGCATGGACTTCAAACCCTTCACGGAGAGCCCATGCGAGGCATGTGGCGGAATCGAGTCCGCCGCTGAGAAGACAGACAGCCTTCGTTACACCCTTCATTGGTTTAGGATAGTTTAGACAGTGCCCGCATCGGAAGCCATGCCAAAACTACGCCGCTGGTTCTGGCCGGCGGGAGCCGCCATTTTCGTCCTAGTCCTTTTCGCGTCGTTGAATTTCAGGGCCTATGATGGCTTTTTCCAGGACGATGAATTGGACAACATTTCGTGGGCACCGTATGTCCGCGCAGGCCATTACTTGGAAGGCTTGTTGACCCCGTTTTTCTCCATGGACAACTTCCGTCCGCCGGGCCACTTGTACTTTACCCTGACCGGTGCCATGTTCCAGCTGGATTTCGCGCCCTACATGACGCCGATTTTCGTGATCCATCTGGCGAACTGCTGCGTGCTGTTTCTATTGCTCCGGCAGTTGGCCATTGACAGGTGGCAAGCATTGGCCGGCACCGTGTTCTTTTGTGTGGGAGCCGGGGCGATGGACGCGTATTGGAAGCCCATGTATGTGTTCGACCTTTGTTGCACCTTCTTCGTGCTGCTGGCGGTTCTGCTGTGGGCCAAACGGCGGTTTGTGCTGTGTTTCGTGGCGTATTGGCTGGCATACAAGTCCAAGGAGTTGGCGGTTCTGCTGCCACCGGTGCTTTTGGCGTATGAGTACTGGCTGGGCGAGCGCCGCTTCAAGCCGTTGATTCCTTTCTTCTTGACCTCCCTTTCGTTTGGCGTGCAAGGAATTGTCTTCAACCCGAACAAGAACAACGGGTACACGTTCCGCTTCACGATGGATGCCCTCAAGCACACGATTCCGTTCTATCTGGAGCGGTTCCTGTGCTTTCGTTACAGCGGGTTGCTGCTTTTCCCGCTGGCATTCGTCCGGGACCGCCGGGTCTGGTTTGGCATCTTCGGCATGCTGTGCTTGGTGTTTACGCTCCTGTTCCTGCCGGGCAGGCTGTTTACCGCCTACGCGTATCTGCCATTGGCATTTGCGACCGTCGCGATGGCGGCTTGCGCCGCGCGCGTGAGGCCGATGTACGCCGTGGCTGCGCTGCTCCTGTGGATGCCGTGGAATGTTCGCCAACTCCAGCGGCAACAGGAGGCCAAGCTGGCGCTGGATGACCAGGCCTTTGCTTTTGTGGACCGAATCCAGTCCTGGGTAGCGGCAAATCCCACAATCAAGACTTTGGTCTACGACGGGGCCCCGCCAAATTTCCATGACTGGGGCGCAACTGCGGCTTGGAACATTCCGCACAGCACGCTCGGCCTGAAAGCACACTTCCGGGATACCGCCGACGCTGCAAAGGCCCTGCGGGAGGAGACCACGGCCTATGGTTCGTGGGACTACTCGCGCAAGAAACTGTCGATTCGGATACACTCACCGGAGAGATGAAAATTCCCAACCTCCGCTGGATCCTGGCCGCAATGCTCTTTCTGGCAACGGCGGTCAATTACTGCGACCGACAGGCACTGGCAATCGTTTCCGACCGCATCCGTCTCGAATTCTCGATGACCGAGGTGGACTATTCGCGCATTCTGGCGGGCTTCTTCCTGGCCTACGCGATCATGTATGCGGGCTCCGGATATATCGTGGACCGGCTGGGCACCAAGAAGAGCTTCGCGCTGTTTATTGCCGTCTGGTCCGGCGCGGCCATGATGCACGCCTTTGCGACGGGAGTTTGGACGTTTGCAATTTGCCGCTTTGTGCTCGGGCTGGGCGAGCCCGGCAACTGGCCTGCAGCGACAAAAGCAATTTCCGAGTGGTTTCCGCCAAGACACCGCGCGTTGGGAGTCGGGATCTTCAATGCGGGATCGTCGTTGGGGTCGGCGATGTCCGGTCCCTTGGTGTCGTTCCTGACCATCGTCTATGGGTGGCGTTTTGCCTTCATCGCCGTTGCCGCAATCGGGTTCGTTTGGCTGGTGGCGTGGTGGATTCTGTATGACACGCCCCACAGCAGCAAATGGATCACACAGGAGGAATACGATCAGATAAAGGACGAGGTACTCCCAGCCGAGGCAGCGGTCCGCGCCGACCGTCCAAAGGTCGACTGGGGCAAGGTGGTCCGGACCAGGGAAGCCACCGCGTTGCTTCTCGCGCGGAGCTTCACCGATCCCGTGATCTACTTTGTGATCTTCTGGCTGCCGGCGTACTTGGTGAAGGAGCGGCATTTCAACCAAAAGGAAATTGGCCAGTATTCCTGGGTACCATTCGTGTTCGGAGGCATTGCCTACGCGCTGGGCGGCTATCTGTCCGGCTGGCTGATGGGACGGGGCTGGTGCCTGCCCGCAGCCCGCAAGCGGATCATGCTGTTGGGGGCCGCGTGCCTTCCCGTTGCGATGCTGGCCCCGTTTGCCCCGAATGCGGGCTTGGCCATCGCGGCGATTTGCTTCATCACCTTCGGCCACGGTTTCTGGACCTCGAATCTGCAGACGATGCCCGCCGACCTCTTCGAGGGTCACGAGGTCGGCACCGTCGCCGGTTTCGCTGGCATGGGCGGAGCGGTCGGCGGAATGCTGGCGAATCTCGGGACTGGGTACATCGTCTCCAAGTTTTCGTATGCGCCTATTTTTCTGGTGGCCGGCCTGATGCATCCCATGTGCATGGCAATTATTTTCAAAATGCTTCCGGATGACCGATTCCGCACTCAACTGGCACCGCAGGTGCCATCTCCTGGGCCAACCCTGGCCCGATAGCCGAGGCCCCGAGCGATTGCCCGATGCGCAGGAGATCGCCACTTGAGACACCGGCCCACAGGTCGATTCCCGGTACCGGGCGGCCAAACAGGTAGCCCTGCATGCACTGGACACCAAGCAGCCATAGGTTCTCCATCGTGCGGGTCTTCTCCACCCCCTTGGCTACCACCAGCGATCCCGCTTGCCCGGCGGCAGCCACAAGCCGCCGGACCGTGGCCGCTTGTGCGGGACGCTCGATGTCCTCAACCAGTCTCCGGTGCAGTTTGACGAAATCGGGTTTCAGGTCCGCGATCAATCGCACGGAGGCCGCGTCCGCGTCATCCAACGCGAAGCCGATGTCATTGCGGCGGCAATGGTCCGCGATCAGCCTCAAGTGGGTGCGGTCGGAGACCAGTTCGGCGTCCACAGCCTCCAGCACAATTTGCCGGCGCTGCAGCCCGTTGAGTTCCAATTCATCGCATACGTCCCGCAGGCACGAATCGGGGCTGTAAATTGCGGCCGGGACAAAGTTGACGAAGAACTTTCCCTTCCCGGCTACCCGTGCGGCACTGCGGAGTGCCAGCCGACGCGAATGTCCTTCAAAGCTCTGCAACTCTCCCCGAAGCTTGGCCGCTTCGACAATCTCGGCACCGGAGTGGAGCCGTGCCCCGTTCAGCCGGATCAGGCACTCATGCGCGAACACCCTGTTCTCCGTCGTGTCAACCACTGGCTGGAACCAAGTCTCGAAACGCTCTTCGGCAAGCGCCCGGTCGAACCAACCCGTTTCGTTCATCCGCCACCAGTCGTCCAGGTGGCGGGAAACAGGAAACCCGTTGCGGGCTGCCCCAACAACGCCTACGGCACGTCGTGCTGGTTCCGAAAGGACTTGGCGCAGCAAAGCGACCGTCCGCCCCTTGCCACCGGGTGTTGACGTGACAATCAAGCCATCCTGGCAGTCAAAGGAAATATTGTGCTCCGCCAGCACATCGACTAAGAGGTCGGCCATTTCCTCGGTTTCGGGCAACAACAGTAGTCTCGGCTCGGCGGACACCGCCGTCGGAACATCGGAAGAAACGCGTATGCTGTTCATTGGGCCTACGCATACAACATCGGCAGAACATGGAGATTTCTTTAGTTTCATTTTTGTTCCGATTCGGCATGGGACACTGAAAGATTGCGAACTACTAAGAAGATCCACTATTGGAAGCTGCGAACCACGGAGTTGCAGCTGGGCGAGCGAACACTCGTCATGGGCGTGCTGAATGTGACGCCCGACTCCTTCACGGACGGAGGCAGGTTCCTGCATCCGGACCAAGCGTATGCACGCGCATTGGAGTTGGAGGAGTTGGGAGCGGATGTAATCGACCTCGGCGCGGAATCCACCCGGCCGGAGTCAAAACGCATTTCCGCGGAAGAGGAGTGGGGCCGGTTGGCACCGGTTCTGAAGCGCCTTCGGGGGAAACTCGGAATCCCCGTGTCCGTGGACACGTACAAGGCCGAAACGGCAGCGCGCGCGCTGGAATACGACGTTGAGATCATCAACGATCCCAGCGGGTTGACGTTCGACCCGGATTTGGCCAAGGTTGCCATGGAGGGCAACGCCGGACTCGTGTTGAACCACATGCGCGGCACGCCGCAGTCATGGGGGGGATTGGGCCCGATGCCCGACCCCGCCGGCATCGTTCTGAAGGACTTGGACGCGACCGCGAGCCGCGCCCGCCGTGCAGGTGTCGAGAAGAACCGGATCATGATCGACCCGGGTCTCGGCTTCGGCAAGCGGAAGGAGCAGAACTCGGACATTCTGGCACAGCTGGGACGCCTGGCGGAACTGGACTATCCGATTTTGGTGGGGCCGTCCCGAAAGTCATTCCTAGCGCACCTGACTCCGGAGGATGCGGTATACGCAACCGCCGCAGCTGTCACCGCCGCGATTCTGAACGGTGCGCACATGGTGCGCGTTCACGACGTGAAGGCGATGAAGGTTGTGGTCGCGGTCGCAGACGAGATCGCGCGGATGGCCATGGTGGTGGCAGACAGGGTTGCAGAGGAAGAGGATGCCGAGCGCCAAGCAAAGAAGGCCCGCACGTTCCCGACGAAACTTCCGCCATACATGATGGACGAACGGGTGCCCGCGATGCGCCCGCCGCTTAAGCCTGTTGTTAAGCCGGTACTGCCGGTTGTTCCGGTCGTTGCTGTTTCGACTGCGGCGGAAGTCGCGGTTGAACCGAAACCAAGTGTGGACGTCCCGGTCGGCGTCGTTCCTGTTCCCGTAGACGAAGTCCCAGCAGCCCTGCTGGTGACTACGCCAGCTGCTCCCGAGGTGCCGGTCGCCGTTGCAACCGAGCCCAGTCTGC
>CAITMP010000739.1 GCA_903893525.1 uncultured Acidobacteriia bacterium
CTACTCACGGTTCATCATAAAGGTCGCCACGCCGTCAAAAAACTCCCACATCGTCTTCGCCGCCTCGGGCGGGAATGCGGCCTCGGCAAGCGAAGCGGTCATCAATTCCATCCAACGGTCGCGGGCGGCCTTGTCGATCGCAAACGGTGCGTGGCGCATGCGGAGCCTTGGGTGGCCCCGGTTTTCCAGATACCGGGTGGAACCGCCGAAGCGGAAAACCAAAAAATCCCGCAGCCGCTCCTCGGCACCGGCCAAATCGTCAGCCGGGTACATCGGCCCCAGGATCGGATCCCCCGGCACCCTGCGGTAAAACGCAGCGACTAAACGGTGGAAACCATCCTCCCCCACCAACGCGCAAATTTCCTGGTCGTCCATACAGGGATAATGGTATCGAGCCCGGATCGTTGCCGTTCCCCCTCCCACCATGGACTTCGCGAAAGAACTGAAGGACCAAATCGACATCGCCCGCGTGGTATCCGACTACGTGCGCCTCCGCCGGTTCGGGAATCGATACTCCGGCCTTTGCCCGTTCCACAACGAGAAGACGCCGTCCTTTTCCGTCTATGCCGAGCACCGGTTCTTCAAATGCTTCGGGTGCGACGCCAAGGGCGACGTTTTCGAGTTCGTGATGAAGATCGAAGGGGTCACGTTCTGGGAGGCGCTGAAGAAGTTGGCCGAACAGTCCGGGATTCCACTGCCCAAGCAATCGGCGGCGGGCGACGAAAAGACGAAACTGCGTGCGGTCATCTATGAGATGCATGAAATTGCGGCGGACCACTTCAAGGCAAATCTGACGGGGCCGGACGGCTCGAACGTGCGCGGGTATCTGAAAGGCCGCGGGGTGACGCAGCAGGCGGCCATGAACTTCCGCATCGGGCTGGCGGACGGCTCCGGGCGGACGCTGCTGCGGATATTCGAGCAGCGCGGTTACAAGCCTGAGCAGATGGAGGCCTCGGGCCTCATCGGCAAGAGCGAGGACGGACGGCTGTATGACCGCTTCCGCAACCGGCTGATGTTCCCGATCCAAGGCGAGACGGGCAAGATCATCGCGTTCGGCGGCCGTGCGCTGGACCCGGATGAACGGGCGAAGTACTTGAACTCCCCGGAGACCGAGATCTACAAGAAGTCGCATGTGCTCTATAACTTGAACCGTGCCAAGCAACCGGCCATGCAGTTGGACCGCATCGTGTTGGTGGAAGGCTACATGGACGTGATCGGGGCCACCCAGGCGGGCGTTACCGAGGCCGTTGCCACCTGCGGTACGGCTCTCACCGTGGAGCAGATCCGGGCGATGAAGCGGCATTCGCAGAACATCCACCTGAATTTCGATCCTGACGCGGCGGGCGAAAAGGCGGCCGAGCGGTCGATTAAGATGCTGCTGGAAGAGGGCATGCGGGTGAAGGTGGTCGGGCTGGAGGGCGGACTGGACCCCGACGAATTTTGCAAGGAGCACGGGCCGGAGTTGTACCGGGAGCGCGTCTCGGGTGCCAAGACCTATTTCTACTGGCTGGCGGACCGCGCCAGGGCCAAATTCAATCTGCGGGACCCGCAAGGCCGGAACGATGTGTTCCAGTTTCTGTTACCGGCGATCCAGGCGTTGAACGACAAGATTGAGCGGGTTTCGGTCGCCAACGACCTCGCGTCGTACCTTGGTGTCGATTCCGGGTATGTTCTGGAGCATTTCCGGAAGGCCGCCGCGGACCGGGCTGAGCGCTCCCCCGCCCCGGCACCGCCAGATCCGTCCCGCGCCACCGACCGCATCCTGATTCCACTGCTGATCGCCGAACCCGAGGCGCGGGAGCGGCTGATAGGCGACATCGCCGACATCAGGGCGCTACGGGACGGTGCAGCCGGGACGATTTACGCCATGATCGTAGCCCTGCACCAAGCCGGGGAGAATATCGACTTCAACTCCCTGCACGAAAGGCTCGGCGAGGCGGAGCAAAACCTGCTGGGCAGCTTGGTGCTGGAGGCATCCACCACTCCGTCCATGGAGGACGGCGAGGCCTGCGTGGAGGCCCTCCGCAAGGATGAACTGGAGGCCCGGAAGCGAGACCTGAAGGCCCAGATCCGGCTTGCGGAGCGCGAGGGCAGGATTCAGGACGTCTTCGAGTTGATGCGGCACTTGGCGGAATTCTAGAATTCCATCCAGCGCCGCCTGAAACGGCGGCGGCTCCGCGAGCACTTGATATTTGCTGTCGCGGCGGGTGTAGAATGAACCAATCGCGATCGCCCGAGGGTGCATTGTGGCGGAAGACAATTTCGAATCCGTAGATCCACTTGCCCGGGTGAGCAAGGAAGCGGGATTTGCGCTGTTCGGTGGAGAACTCGACATCCCCACGGACGAGATGGACGAAATCCCCGTCGAGGCCGCTGAACCGGATCGCAACGATTGGGACGACAAACCCTTCGAAGAGGACGAAGCCTTCGGTGCGGGGGCGTTCGAAAAAAATCACGACCCAGTCCGGCTCTATCTGCGCGAAATGGGGGCGGTGAAACTGCTGACGCGCGAGAGCGAGGTCGCACTTGCCCGCAGAATCGAAAAGGGAGAGAACCGGACTCGGCGGATGCTGGCCCGGTGCCCGTTCATCATTGAGGAAATCGAGCGTCTGGCCTCCCAAGTGGCGTCTGGAACCATGGCCTCCCGCGACATTCTAGCCTTTAACGAGCCGATTCCGGGCGAGGAAACGTTTGAATCCGGCGCAGCGGAATTGATTTCGGCGGGAGCTGAACTGGCTATCCTGCGGCGGCACTGCCGACAGGTCCAAAACAAATTGCAAGCTTTGGGGCCCCGTTCCAAGCCCGGCTTGGAGAGAGCCCTGAAGCGGGACCTTGGAAGAAGTGCCGTGAGGGTCTGCCAAATCCTGTGTAACCTGAACTTCCAGCACGGCACACTGCGGGACTTGATCGCACGTCTGAAGTCCGCGGCCCGTGAAGGGTTGGAGTTGGATGCGGCGCTCGCCAAGGACAACCGGCGCGATCAGAGGCGGCTGGTGGAACAACGGGAGGCATTGGAAGAGCGCTTGGGCGTAACGGTGGCAACGCTCAAGCGTTGTGTGGCCGTGGTGGAACGCTTCGACCGGATCTCGGGAACTGCCCGGCAGGAGCTGATCCAGGCCAATTTGAGGCTGGTGGTCAGCATCGCCAAGCGCTACAACAACCGCGGCCTGCAGTTCCTGGACCTAATCCAAGAAGGCAACATCGGACTGATGAAGGCTGTGGAGAAATTCGACTACCGGCGCGGCTACAAGTTTTCCACATACGCAACATGGTGGGTTCGGCAGGCCATTACACGGTCCATTGCCGACCAGGCGCGCACCATCCGCATCCCGGTCCACATGATCGAGACGATCAACAAGTTGATCCGGACCGCCCGCGCCATGCTGCAGGAGCTTGGCCGGGAACCAACGCATGAGGAACTGGCTGAGCGCTTGGACCTGACAGTGCAGAAGGTGCGCAAGATCCTGCGGGTTGCGCAGGAGCCCGTATCCTTGGAAACACCGGTCGGGGAGGAGGATGATTCGCATCTGGGCGACTTCATCGTCGACCCCAAACGCGCATCGCCCTCGGACCAAATGATCCATGTCGACTTGAACGAGCAAACAGCCGAAGTCTTGAAGAGCCTTTCCCTGCGGGAGGAAAAGATCATCCGGCTCCGTTTCGGGTTGGAGGATGGCCACGAGCACACGTTGGAGGAAGTGGGCATGGACTTCTCCGTGACCCGCGAGCGGATTCGGCAGATTGAGGCCAAGGCATTGCGAAAGCTGAGGCACCCGAGCCGCAGCTACCGGCTGAAGACGTTCCTCGAAGAGGGATAGCGCGAAGAAGGGTCGAACGCCGGTACAATCGTACTGGCGCAGTCCAACGGGCGCAGAATGCCTTCGCAACCCATTCATACTACGGATCTTCTTGTCGGTGTCGGATCAACCCTGTCCCAACTCCTTGTGGGATGGATTTACTTCCAAGACGTCAAACCCCGCTTGGGGCCCCGGATCGGCCACGCGGTGACTGCGGTGCTGACCGCAGTCTGGATCGTAGTCGGTGTCGGCGTCGCGCTGGACTTCCTCTCAAAACCCTACCGTGCGGCTCATTTACCACCGGAAATCCGCAGTTTCGCGGTTGGCGTGGAGATTCTCTGGAGTTTCAGTTCCGGACTCGCTGCATTGGCGTGGATGCTTTGGCGGCCAGCCATCCAAAGGCATTCCGGGGAGCGGCGTCTCCTGCTCAAATCGGCAGCAGCAGCCTCTGTGGCTGCACCTTTCGCGGCGGTTGGATACGGAACCTTCATCGAGCGCTCGGCGTTCGAGGTGAAGGAGCTCGAGCTGCCCATACGCGGCCTCCATCCGGATCTGGCTGGTCTCCGCATTGCGCAAATCAGCGATCTGCACGTGAGCCCGTTCCTGAGCATCCGGGAAGCCGCCCGGGTCATGGACATGACCAACGAGCTGCGGTCGAACCTGACTGTGATGACGGGCGACCTGATCTCGGAAATCGGAGATCCCCTGGATGCCGTGATCCGGCAGTTGGCCCGGCTGAAGGCCGATGCGGGAGTGCTGGGTTGCCTGGGCAACCACGAAATGTATGCAGAGTGCGAGGACTATACGACGGAACAGGCACGGCGTTTCGGGGTCCAGTTCCTGCGCAAGGAATCGAAGCAGCTCCGGTTTGGCAATGGATTTCTAAATGTCGCGGGCGTGGATTTCCAGCGCTTTTCGGAACGCAAGGGTTATTTGAAGGGCACGGAGCACTTGGTGGTGCCCGGCGCGACCAACCTGCTTCTTTCCCACAACCCGGATGTTTTCCCCTCCGCTGTGCGGACCGGCTTCGACGCCATGCTGGCGGGGCACACGCACGGCGGCCAGGTTACGGTGGAAATCGTATCCAGAACAGCTAATTTTGCGCGGTTTTTCACTCCGTACGTCCGAGGGCTGTACCGGCTGGATGGTCGGACCTGCTATGTGAATACGGGGATTGGCACCATCGGGATGCCGGTCCGACTGGGTGCCGCTCCCGAAATCACATTGATGCGGCTGACGCCGTCGGAAGGCAAGGGCTAGCATGCGCTACCTCCTGGTAAGCGACATCCACGGGAACTGGGATGCCTTGGAAGCTGTATTGCGGGCAGCCCACGGGAACTACGACAAGATTCTCTGCTGCGGCGACTTGGTCGGCTACGGGCCGGACCCGAACCGGATTGTGCAGTGGGCCCGCCAATCGGTGGCGTCGCAAATCCGCGGCAACCACGACCGCGTGTGCTGCGGCTTGCCCGGTCTACTGGAATTCACGCCACTGGCCGAGGCGGCCGCCATCTGGACGCTGCAAACACTGGCTCAGGACCATATTGAGTGGCTGCGCGAACTGCCCTCCGGCCCCTTGGGCGTGGACGGCTTCAGCTTGGTACATGGTTCGCCCTTCGATGAGGACGAGTACGTGATTACGCTGGCCGAGGCCAACGCGCAGCGCGTGTGGCTCCGGCAGCCGCTAACCTTTTTCGGCCACACGCATATCCAAGGCGGCTTCGTTTGGCATGACGGCAAGATTCGGGCTTTGGGGGCACCCCTGCCCAACCGGGATTCAGCCGTGGTGACGCTGCACGGGGATTCGATCTACCTGATCAATCCAGGTTCCGTGGGACAGC
This sequence comes from uncultured Acidobacteriia bacterium, assembly GCA_903893525.1. Taxonomy (GTDB): domain Bacteria; phylum Acidobacteriota; class Terriglobia; order Bryobacterales; family Bryobacteraceae; genus BOG-234. Next base: position 5,639 of record CAITMP010000739.1, read on the forward strand.
CACGGGATTCCGACCCAAGGGCCGCTTGGGCGCTCTATGACTCCGACCGGCAAACGGTGGAACTGCGGCGGACGGAGTATGACTTCGGGGCGGTCGCAAGGAAGATCACGGCGGCTGGTCTGCCGCCGGTCCTCGGACACAGGCTTTCGCTCGGAAAGTAACCGGCTATTTCTTCCGGAGCCGGGTGATGGTCTCGATGTGGAACGTCTGGGGGAAGAGGTCGACCAGGGTGACACGCTCGATTTCGTAACCGGTTTGCAGGGCGGCCAAGTCGCGGGCCAAAGTAGCAGGGTCGCAGGCGACAATCACAAGATTTTCGGCCCCGATTTCCAGCAACCGGCCGGTGGCACCCTTCTCCAATCCCGCACGCGGCGGATCCGCGAGAATAAAGTCCGGCGTTTCATCCGATTCAAACAGGAACGGCTCGGTCGACTGGCGGACACATTGGATCGGCAGCCCGGCGCGGGAGGCATTGCGTTCGAGATCGCCGGTTGCACCGCGGCCGGATTCGACAGCGGTCACGTGCTCAAAACGGCGGGCCAGTGGTAGCGAAAACAGGCCAACCCCGGCGTACAGGTCCCATGCTGTCCGGCCTTCAGCATTTCCAATTGCCAGCTGTGCCAAGCGCGGGGCGAGGTAGCGGTTGACCTGGAAGAAGGATGTGCCGCTGACCGTGAACAGGTCATCGTTGACTTGGTAGTCCAGCGGTCCGGGTACTGTCTCCGGAACATGCTGCGCGAGCCAGTCGAAGAAATGCTTGGCAACGGGGCGGGTGGTTTCGGAAATGTTCCACTGGACCCCCTCTTCGTTCGTGAAGATCTCGACGGATTCGACAAACGAGGGCCAGCGGCGGTCGCCCACCATGTGGTTGAGCTTGTCCAACACGTCGTTGATCATCGGCGACGCGATGGGGCAGGTTTCCACTGGCACCAAAGTGTGGGAGCCCATGGCGCGGTAGCCCACCTTGCCATCGTGGAAATGCAACTGGATGCGATTGCGGTAGCCGAAGGGTTCCGCCGATTCCACGGCGATACGGTCGGCGTCGAATTCAAATCGACCCACGCGGCGGAAGGTTTCGGACAGGATTTCGCGCTTGTAGCGGAGCTGCGCGTCGTAGGTGGCGTGCTGGTACTGGCATCCGCCGCAGCGCTGGAAATAGCCGCATTCAGGCGTGATGCGGTCCGGGGAGGGTGTCACCAGATTGGTGACGGCCGCTCGCTGCGCCTGGTGCTTCTTGCCGGAGCGGACAGCATCCACCTCCTCGCCCGGGAGGACAAAAGGGGTAAAGACCACCTCCCCGTCGACCCGGCTCAGGCCTTCGCCGCCGTACACAAGCTTTTCGATTTGAAGACGCGTAGCGTCGTTTTTTTGATCCACGTTGAATTCCGAAGGTTAACACTATCGAAACTGCTCAGGCCGTGAGGACGAACCGATAGCGCATATCCTCGCCAAACCACTGTACGTAATTCGTACCCCAGCCGTTGTTGAAAAGGTTGAAGTGGATGCCGCCGGATAGGTCTGGCTGGGTCTTCGAAAATTGGATCGGCGATGCCTCGCCCAGCACCACAAGCGGTGCATCGAGGGTATCGATGGTCAAGGCACCGCGCGGGTCCTTGTAGGCAAGTCCGGTGGAAACCGCGTGCATGTGGCGATTGCCGCCGGGGACGACGTCGAACGGTGAAACCGGGCCTCCGATCTTGTTGAGTTGCCAGCCCTTGGCATCCGGCGCATCGGGTCTGAAGGTGAACCAAATCGCTTCGGGTAACCGGTTGGCGCGCTTGCCGAACCATGCCAGCTCCATTTCAACCGTGGGTGACGCCTTCGGGAACGTCAAGGTGAGATACAGTTCTGCGGGCCAAGCGGTGACCGCAGGTGCTGGTTGGCCACCGTTATCGATCTGGAGCCTGACCACCAACTTGTGCCCCGCTGCGTCCTCCGATACGAGGCTTTGGACAAGTCGGGTCTTCCAGATCCGGCTGACCGCTCCGAACTTTTCGATATTCGGCTTGCCGAAATCCTTCGGAGCCCAGTCGGTCTGGACGGTGATGTAACTGGCTAGGAACCGGTCATAGTCCTGCTTGGAGAGTGTCTGGTAGCTGAACCCTGCAAGCGGGTGCTTGGCCGACGCCCATTCCCGTCCACCGTGGCGGGCACGCAGACGGGTAAGCGCACCCGTATCGGGGTCCAACGCCACGGTGAAATGCTCTGTTTCCAAGGGCTTGGAAGTATCGAGCGGTTTCATCCGATCTGTGGTTGGCCGTGCTGGCTTCAGGGCCGACACACGGCGCGTGGCCTCCTCCCTCAGCGCCGGGGGCAGGGCTGCGATTCCATTGTCGATGTCGGCGCGTTTCTCCACCCAGCTGTTGGTTACGGTCCGATATTTCGGCTGCGCCAGCATGGTGGCCAGCGACGCCGGGGTGTAGTGGTCGAAATCGAGCCACGTCTTGGTGTCGGTCCCCCAAGTGTGTTCGGCGGCAAGGGAGAACTGGGATAGGAAGGCAAGATCGGCTTTGTCCCCAGCCTTCAGCTTGCCTTGAGCGATCCATTCGGAACGGGCGCGCAGGACTTCGCGGAAACGTGCCAGCTTGACCGGATCACTGGCGACGCCGTAAATCCATGTATCGCCAATCTCCTGGGTCAGAACCGGCAGTGCGGCCTTGTGCGGTTCCACGGCGGTGGCGATATCGGCGAGGCTGGCGGCCCGGATCGCAGCATTCGGAAACTGGCGGCGGAGGTCAGCGTAAAAGCTGATGATCTCCTCTGGCTTGTGCGGCCCGTAGTTGTCATCGGCCATCTCGACGGCAACCGCAATGTCGGATCTCGGGATCCGGACAACACCACCGTAGGCGAGGCGGTGGTACATCACGGTGATCGAGTGGCCGGTAGGAGCCTTCCACTGGAAAATCGGAGGGACATCCGGCGGGGTGCTGGCAGAGTTCACGCCGATATTGAGAAAGGTAACGCCGCTCTCGGCAAGCGGGCGGATCAGGCCACGGCAATGGCCGGGAACATCTGTCATCTTGGCACCGGTGCTCTTGCGTCCGAAGCGCTGGTCCAAGGTTTTGGAGAAGCCGATGGCTCCGGTGATGAACGTGGGATCCAGCAGTTCCGTCTGCCACGTGAACGGAAGGGCGTGCCATGCGATGTGGCCCGCCGCGATTGCGTCCTCCATGCGCTTTCGCTCCGGCCCTTTGGCCTGTTCCAAGTAATGGTAGAGAAGCCACGATCCCGTCGTCCAGACGTATCGGGAGCCAGCGGGTGCATTCGGAATCTGGCCCGATTGAAATTGTTCGCCGATCTCGATGGCACGGGGGAAGTGGGTGGTGAAGTACTTCTGGACAACGGCCGCTTGGGTATCGATAAACCCAGCGTCGAAGTGGCACTTGAACATCGCGAGCACGGTTCGCACCGCCGGGTCGGGTTGAACAGCCGGAGTCTGCGGGGAGGCGTTTGGAACTGCGAGGGCCCCGGCGGCGAGGGTCAGGTTGGAGACAAACTGGCGGCGATCCATTGGCCCGATTATCTCAGCCTTGGTATTTTGAAGGTCGGAGACACCGATGATCAAGAAGGTTCTTTTGGGTTCCGCGTTCCTGGTCGGCACCGCTGCGGCGCAGACGTTGACCACCACCACGATCCAGCGGTATTTCACGCCCGTGCGCACGAATATCGAGGCCGCAGCCGACACCATGCCCGCCGCCAAGTACGATTACAAGCTGACTGCGGACCAAATGTCGTTCGGCGAATGGCTGCTCCATTCCGTGGACCGCAACTATTTGGACTGCGCCGCGATGAAGGGGGAGCCGCGACCGATGTCGGCGGACGCCGTGAATGCGCTCAAGGGCAAGGATGCTGTCAACAAGGCGGTGAAGGATTCCTTCGCGTATTGTACGGCTGCTCTCGGCGCGATGACCGACGCCAAGGTTACGGCGACGCCGGAAATGAGCTATTCGTTCCTGCACACGGTAGTCCACAACAACGAAATCTACGGCAACCTGGTGGGATATCTGCGCGTGACTGGGGTGGTTCCGCCGTCTACTGCCCGCCGAAACAAGAAATAGCTACGCGATCTTTTCCGCGTGCACCCGCAGCCGACGGTAATCGGCAAACCAGTGCCCGTCACAGTAAAGCTGCGGTCGGAGGCGCTCCTCAATCTCCCGCAGGAGCGGACCGCGCACCCCGGCGGGCACGTTCTCGAAATAGGCCCCGCAGAACATCTCGATCCACTCGCGCAAACCGCGCTCAGGGTGTTCCAATTTCGTCCAACGGGGGAAATTCTGGGCCAGGAGGACGCGGAACCCATGGCGCTCCAGCAACAACGCATACTCCCCGATTGCCGGGAAATACCACGTGTGCTCCGCCTTGTACCCTGCCGGACGCAGGACCGCTTCAATAGCGGCCATAATCCGCGCCACGTTTCCGAGCCCGCCGAATTCGAGGGCCAGTCGACCGCCGGGGCGCAATGCCTGCGACATGGAAAGAATGGCCGCCTCCGGCTCCAGCACCCAGTGCAGTGTGGCATTTGAAAAGACTGCGTCGAATTGGCCCTCAACGGTGAAGGTACGCGCGTCGGCCAGCATGAACTTCATTTTCGGGTAGTTCTGCCGCGCCTGGGCCACCATGGCAGGGGACGAGTCCAGTCCGACCACCTCCGCCCCGCGCTCGGCAATCTGCGCCGTCAACTGGCCCGTGCCGCACCCCAGATCCAGAATCCGCTCCCCGGGTTTCGGGTCGAGCAGATCGAAGACGCCCGCCCCGGCCTTCCACACAAACGAGTGCCGATCCTCGTACAGCGAGCTGTCCCAAAGTTCGGCCACTAGTTTTTGCCTCCGGGAACCAGCGTGAAGTAGTCGTAAACTGTCCGGGCGATCTCCGCGATGGCCTTTTCCGACGCCTCCGAGGGTTTCGACGAACCCTTGGTGAACACCGAAATGGCCACGTGTCCGGCATCACCGGGCAGTGTGATTACCCCGACGTCGTCAGCCACGCCGCCCAGGGTACCGGTCTTGTGCGAGACAGGCGTTCCGGCTGGCAAAAGACCCTTCAGGCGGGATTTTCCAGTCTGGCAGCGCTCCAGCATACCCAGCAGGACCGCGCTGTTGCGCGTGGAAAACAGGTTCCGCTTCCAGATGCGCGTGACGAGCTTGGTCATGTCGTCGGGCGTGGCCGTGTCGCGTGGGTCCGCCCACTGGGCTCGGCGGGCCTGCATGTGCTCGCGCTCCGGGACGGCGTTGTAGAGCTTGTCCCACATGTCGTGGGTCCATTCCGACTCCGGCGGAATCGCCCTGGCCCCCATCCAGTCGGAAATCAGGATGGCGATATTGCGGTCCACGCGGATTCCGGGCAACCCCAGCGACTTCATCTTCGCCGTGACCGCTTCCGGCCCGCCGCCCTCGCGCAGCACGACATCGGCCGCGGTGTTGTCACTGATCACCAGCATCAGCTCCATGTAATTTTCCAGCGAAAGTGAGACTCCGGGGTGGAAAAACAGCTCGCTCAGCGTGCCGCTGCCGGGATGGAGGTCCTTGGGTGCGAGTGGCACCATGCGCTCCAGCGAGGCCTTGCCATCCTCCACCAGGGACATGAGTTGGACCGCGAACGGGATTTTTACCGCACTGGCCATGGGGAACCCGTCGCCCCCGCGGAGGGAAACGGTGCGGCCGGTCTCAATATGGGTGGCAGAAACGCCTACGGCCGCGTCGGTTGCCCCTTTTGCCACCAGTTCCAGCTGTTTTTCGAGCCGGGAAAGGGATGGATCGGGCGATGCCGCGCTGGCCGATGCCGCAGCCGCGAGGAATAGGGAGAGGATTGGAACCCGCATTAGATAAGTTTAACGACACGCGGGCAACCGCCGGACCGATTCCATTCGTCCTATGATTGAACACATGCGACGCCTGATTCCGTTCCTACTCGCCGCCATAGCGGCACACGCCCAATCCATCTCGGTGGGAGCCATTGCGGGTGCACCGCTGACCGATGTTGTCAGCAACGCGACCTCGGTCTCCAGCCTCCAAGCTGTCGCGAAGAGCACCAACGTGACGGGCGGTGGATCGCTGCAGGTTTCGTTGCCGAAGAAGCTGCGGATCGAGGTGGACGTGCTGTTCCGTCCGTATTCGTTTTCGCTGGCCTCGCTTGGCGCGTCCAGTGCAGTTTCGGCGCACCAGTTCCGGTTTCCGGTATTGCTGCAGTACCGGCTGGGAAGCGGCCTGATCCGCCCCTACGTGGAGGGTGGACTTTCGTTCAACCACCTGACCGGGATCTCGTCGGCGTTCATTTCGACGGTGAAGAGCGGTCCGGGGCAGTTATTGCACCAGTCGGATGCGGGGGTGGTGCTGGGAGCCGGGGTGGAGGCGAAGATTCCGGCGCTGTTCCGGGTGAGCGGCGAAGTGCGGTACACGAGGGATACCGTGGCTGCGTTTTCGAATATTTCGAATTTGAACCAGGCTGAAGTGCTGCTGGGGGTGCATTTTTAGGTTGGGGGGATTGGGGGCCGTTGAGGCGAGGTCGCTGTCGGTTGGCTGTCGAGATTTAGTATGGCAAGCGGCAGTTGGACTTGGACGTGATTCCCATACGTTGGATCGAGACTGACAGTCCTGCGAGGGCGCGAAGCAGAAATGCGTCGGCGGTTCCGTGGGGCAAGATTAGGCGCTTGATCCTCATTTCCCAAGCCCGTTGAACTGCTAAAATCTGTTCAGAGTCATGATGCTCAACGTGGACACCAGCAGAACGTCGTACCGGAACCCGGTTGTCGAGACCGTTCTCATGCCGGGCGACGAGCCAGCCCACGTCGACCGCTTCCATGCCGCAGTGCGGAAAGGCTTCGAAGACATTGAGCGGGGCGCTTGTGTCACTTTGCATTCCCGTGAAGAGATCGATACCTGCATTGACCAACTTTGGGCCGAGGCCCTAAAAGGTTTGCCTACACCACGCACGGATGCCTGATCGTCGGCGCGCCTTCAAGGTTGTCCTTTCGGAGGAGGCGCAATTGGACGTTGTTCTGATCGCCAAATGGAGCGTCGCCAAGTTTGGCCCGCTCGCCGCCCGTCGGTATCGGCTCTTGATCCGTCAAGCGCTTGACGACATCGGTTCCGATCCTGAACGACCCGGGTCAAAAGAAGTTGCGTCCTCCTTTGAAGGAGTCAGGGCGTATCACTTGTCGTTGAGTCGTGACCAGGTTCAAGGGCAGCGGGTGAAATCCCCGAGACATTTTGTGATCTACCGGCGGTCGGGTGAAGACACTGTGAGCGTGGCACGTATTCTGCACGACAGTGTGGACTTGCCGAGACACTTGTCGCGGCTGGAGGCTTAGCCCGGCCCCACCGTCCTACTACTTGCTGACCTTGTGCAGCTTCATCAAATTCGTCGAACCCGCCCGCCCCACCGGCTGGCCCGCCACAAAAACAACCTTGTCGCCGTGCTTCAGCAAACCCTGCTCCACCAGCAAGGTATCCATCTGCCCCAGCATTTCATCCGTAGTCAGCGCCGACGGCGCCAAAATCGGCGTCACGCCGTAGTTCACCAGCAACCGACGCACCGTTTCCGTCTTGGCCGTCATGGCCAGAATCCCCACCGGAGGACGGTACCGCGAAATCAGCCGCGCGCTGTAACCGCTGTCGGTGAACACCACAATCGCCTGCGCATTCGCCGCGCGGGCCGCGTTGAACGCCGCGTCCGCCAAAATATCGGAATCCGACGCACCCGCAATGTGCGGCAATTCCACAAAACCGCGCTTGCCGATGGCCCGCTCGGCCTCCTCGGCAATCCGCACCATATA
>CAITMP010000740.1 GCA_903893525.1 uncultured Acidobacteriia bacterium
CCACGTTGTCGCAAACGAGAACCGATCGTTGTTCTCGTCCAAGCCGACCTCGGCGGTGACGTCCTCAAAAACACCGTCCGCCTCGGTCAGCATGTTGCGGAAGAGGAAGTTCGGCGGGCCGTTGCGCGCGTCCTGGTAGGGGGCCGGGTATTGGTACTGGTCCTCGCTCTGGAAGTAGACGTAACAGCAGAGGTAGAGGTCGACTTTGCCGTCGCGGTCGAAATCGGCGGCTGCCATGCCCGTGAACGAGCCCTGGGGCGCAGTGCGGAATCGGAAGGCATCGGGGCGCTCCTTGAACGTTCCGTCGCCCTGGTTCAGGAACAGCAGGGGGCCGCTGCCGCGCAGCACCACCAAGTCCTGGTGTCCGGAATTGCGGAAATCGACGAAAAGGGCGGATGTGGATTCGTCCAGGATTGCTAGGCCGGCGCGTTCGGTGATGTCCTCGGCGGTACCGTCGGGGCGGAACTTGTATAGCCGGTTGGGGAGTCCTCCGGGCTGGCAGACGTAGATTTCGTCGACACCGTCGTTATCTATGTCCCCCGCCGCAATGCCCTGGTTGCCGAATACGTCGATACCGACAGCTGAATCGAGGCGCGCCCGCCAGTAGTTGTTGCCGCCCAGCATCTGGGCGCGGAAGGAGGGGACGCCGCCGAAGACATGGCTGGTGGCGTCGATGAAATAGGGTTGCTCGGAAACGACGGTGGTGTGGGAGAGTTCACGGAAGTCGGGGAGTTTCCATGTGCCGACGTGATGTTCGCCCCGGATGGTGATCTCGAACCGGACTACGTCATTGGGCAGTGCGAAGAAGCGGAAGCGCGGATTCGCGTCCTTCTTGACTTTCGCGACGAATGCTTGCAGCGCGCCCGGGGACGCCTCCTTTCCTTGGAAGATGCGGGCGAGGCGTGCTTCCAACTCTGCCGCTACCTTTTCGCCAGCGAATTCGTCGGTCCCGGGCGTGGCCAGTTTCAGCAGCGGGTCGAATGGGTTGGCGCGGCGGAAATGGACCTCGAACGGCGCGGCTTGGACTGGCCTTGACGAAACAAGCCCCGCGGCCGCTATGGCAGCAGCTAATTCGCGCCTCGTCATCGCTTCTCGTCCTGGGTGCTAGTGAGTTTTTCGTGTGCTGCGCGGGCGCGTTGCGCGTCGGCTTCGCGACCCAGACGGCCGTAGACGCGGGCCAGCCGGTACTGCGTCGGGGCGTCCGAGGGGTCCAGCGCAGCCGCAGCCTCGTAAGCCTTCGCGGCGTCATCGTACCGGCGCAGCCTGTCGAGCACTGTGCCCCGTTCGAACTGCGTCGCCGGGTCCTTGGCATTCAACGAAAGCGCCTTCTCCAGCAGTTTCAAGGACATGGTGGCGTCCCCGGAGCCTGCGTTCAGCGCCTTGGCATGTAGGAAGTACCCAAGGTAGCTTTCCGGGTGGGCCTTCTCGTAGGCCTCGAAGTTCCGCGTGATCTCCGGCAACCGTGACGCCACCTGATCCGGAAAGCGTCCGAGGAATACGTAGGGCTGCTCGATGGTGGGGTCGATATCGATGGTGCGAAGGAATGCCGCTGCGGCGTCGTCGAAGCGCCGGAGTCCGTAGCAGGCGACTCCGAGCGCCAGTTCCAGCTGGGCGTCACCGGGCACGCGCTTCCGGGCAGTCTCCAGCAGCTTGGCGGCTTCGGCGAAATGTTCGGTCTGCAGAAGCGGTTTGGCGGCCTCGAAGTAGTAGGCCCCGAGTGCTGCCAGCAGCGGCTTGTTGCCTGCCGCGTTCTTTGCCGCCAAGCCCGCGGCTGATTCGGCCCCGGCCTCGTCGCCCAAGCGTCGCCGGACCTGCGCCAGAGCCACCCAAACGCGACCGTCGGACGGTGCCAGTTTCGCTGCTTGGGCCAACCCGGATTCGGCTTCCTTCAGATTCCCGCGCTGGAGCGCCAGCAGTCCGGAGCGGAAGGCTTCGTCAAATCCTGGGACGGCGGCGAGAATGAGCAGGAGCGCGGCCAGCATCTGCATGGTCTGACGTCATTCTATCGTTGCTACATTCATTGGAGAATGCGTTTCCTGCCATCCTTGCTTGCGTTCATGGGCGTCCACCTACTTGCTGTGGCAAGTCCCGGTCCGGCGTTCGTTGCAACGGTTCAGCTGTCGGTGCAGCATTCGCTGCGGACCGGCCTCCTGCACGCGTTGGGATTGGGGGTTGCGGCCACGATTTGGGCCATCGCGGCCTTGGTCGGCTTGCAGGCCCTGATGGACAGGATCATCTGGTTGTACCGTGCGCTCCAGGTGGTTGGTGGCTTGTATCTCTTGTACATCGGAGTGCGGTCCTGGATCCACGCGAAGGATCCCGCCCCGGAAACCGTCGGCCCGACTGCCGCACTTACCGGTCCACAGGCGTTTAGAAAGGGTTTGGCGCTGAACATCTCGAATCCAAAGGTGATGGTCTTTTTCGCCAGCATTTTTGCCGCGGTGTTGGATCCGGCTTGGCCCGCGTGGGTGCGGTTGGCGGTCCCGGCCATCATTTTGGTGGACGAAACGCTTTGGTACGCGATGCTCACCTTGGTCCTGTCGACACCCCGGCCGCAGTCCACATACCGGCGCGCAAAGCGGTGGATCGACCGGGGGGCCGGGTGCTTCCTGTTCCTGTTCGGGGGCAAGCTGCTGTGGAGCGGCGTGAAGTAACGCCCGAACGTGCTATCCTCACCCAAAATGCGTTGCGCAATCCTATTTCTGACCCTCGGCGTCGGCATCCTTCCTGCCCAGGTCAATCCCGCATCCCAAGCGGCGCGAAAGTGGCGTGAAACCCACGAACGGGCCATCGTTGGCGAGTTCTTCGATCTGCTCGCTATCCCCAATATTGCCCGCGACCGGGGCAACATCCGGCGCAACGCGAACTTGATCGCGAAGATGCTGGAAAAACGCGGGGTGAAGGCCCAGTTGGTGGAGCACGGACCGGCCAACCCGGTTGTTCGGGGCGAAATCCTGACGCCCGGTGCCACCCGCACCATCGTTTTCTACGCCCACTACGACGGCCAGCCCCTCGACCCCAAGGAATGGGCCACGCCGCCGTTTGAGCCGGTCCTGCGCGACCGGTCGCTGGAAAAGGACGGTCGGGTAGTCGCCTTGCCTCCCGCCGGGACCCCGTTTGATCCAGAATCCCGTATCTACGCCCGCTCAGCGTCGGACGACAAGGCCCCCATCATCGCCATCGTGACCGCATTGGATGCCATCAAAGCGGCCGGGCTGAAGACCAAGTCCAACATCCGATTCGTGTTCGAAGGCGAGGAGGAGGCTGGTTCCATCAACTTGGAGGCCCTGCTCGCGGCGCATAAGGATCTCTTCACGGGTGATATCTGGCTGATCTGCGATGGTCCCGTTCACCAGACGCGCCGCCAGTTGGTCGCTTTTGGGGCGAGGGGTGTGGTGGGTTTCGACGTCACAGTTTATGGTCCGCGCCGCGAACTGCACAGCGGCCACTACGGAAATTGGGCCCCGAATCCTGCGATGGAGCTGGTCCGTCTGTTGGCGTCAATGAAAGACGACACCGGTCATGTTTTGGTGGACGGCTTCTACGAAGGCATCGAGCCCCTCAGTGAGACGGAGAAGCGCGCGGTAGCGGAGGCTCCCCCCGTGGACGTCGAGCTGATCCGCGAACTTTGGCTTGGCTCCACCGAGGGTGCGCCGAAGAAGCTGGTCGAACTGCTCCAATCCCCGTCCTTCAACATCCGGGGAATGGCCAGTTCGCGCATCGGCGACCAAGCCTCGAACGTCATCCCGTCGACCGCTTCCGCCTCGATCGACATGCGGCTGGTGAAGGGGATGGACCATGCCCGGACGATTGACCGGGTGGTGGAACACATACGGAAACAGGGATACTTCATCGTGGATGCCGATCCCTCCGCCGAGGCCCGGATGGCCCACCCGAAGATCGCAAAGATCACCGGACGCGAGGGTTACAACGCAGCCCGCACCTCGATGGACCTGCCCATTTCGCAGGAGGTGGTCCGTGTGGTGGAATCCGCTCGCGGGCCATCGGTGAAGCTGCCGACGATGGGCGGGAGCGTGCCGTTGGTGGCCATCGAGCGAGCGGTCGGCACCCGGACGATTACGATTCCAATTGCCAACCACGACAACAACCAGCACAGTTCCAATGAGAATCTGCGCTTGCAAAACCTCTGGGACGGGATCGAACTGATGGCGGCCCTGCTGACGATGTAGTTCTACTGGTACCATGCGGGCATGGTTTTGTTTCGGAGGTTGCTTGGCATTCTTGCGTTGGCATCGGCCGTATTTGCCCAGTCGGGGCCGGTTGCGATCATCAATGTCCATGTAGTGGATGTGGTCAAGGGGCAAGTTGTCCCAGGGCAGACGGTCGTTTTAGCGGGCGGAAAGATTGCCGCGTTAGGACCTGTTGCCTCCACCCCGATTCCGGCGGGGGCGCAACGGGTGCCCGGGGACGGGCGCTACCTGATCCCTGGTCTCTGGGACATGCATGTCCACTTGCGCAGCGACCAGGCAAAACCGAACACCCGCATTGCCGACGAGAACGCCGCCACCCTGGATCTGTTTCTGCCCAACGGTATCACCGGAATCCGCGAAATGGGTGGCGATCTTGCGGATCAGATCTTTCAGTGGCGGGAGGAGATTCGGACGGGCAAGCGATCCGGTCCCCGTATTCTGACCGCCGGACGAAAACTCGACAACGATCCGCCAGCTTGGGCCGGTTCCATCGGCGTCAAGACTCCAGCCGATGCCCGTGAAGGCGTCCGCCAGATGAAGCAGGCCGGGGCCGATTTCATCAAGATCTACTTCCGCCAGACCCCGGTCCAAGTCGTCCGCGCGGTGGTGGAGGAGGCGCACCGGAACAATCTGAAGGTGACCGGGCACAAGCCGTCGAATCTGTCCATCCAGGAATTTCTGGAGACCGGGATTGACGGCATGGAGCATGCACAGTACTTGGTAGCGACCGACCGGGCAGACTATGACCGGATGAATGCAGAGTTTGATCGCCGCCGTGGCAAGGATTGGGCTGCCGATGCACTGGAGCAGCAGGCCCGCCTTCTTGCGATGCAGGATGACGCCGAGGGCACGAAGGTTTGGAAGGCGATGGCAGGGAAGCAGTTCTGGGTGACGCCAACCATCCACGTTTCCAGCCAGGTGATGCAGGATGGCACCCGCAACTATGATTCGGATGATCGGCGGCGCTACATTCCGCCATCGATTTGGGCATCGTGGGACCCCAAGGGCTTTCGCAAGCCCATCGAGGGTCGGGCGTTGACGCTGCGGAAGGCCTCCCAGAAACGCTGGGATGATGTGACGGTGGCGGCGAACAAGGCTGGGGTTCCGATGATTGTTGGGACCGACTGCGGGTCGAACAACAACTACACCATGCCGGGTTGGTCGATGGTGGAGGAAATGGAGGCGCTGGTGAAGGTTGGACTGCCGCCCGCCGAAGTCCTGCGGATGGCCACCGTCAATCCGGCAAAGTGGAGGGGGGAGTTGGAGCGCGAAGGTACTGTTGATCCGGGCAAGGTTGCGGATCTGGTGCTGCTGCGGTCGAATCCGTTGGAATCGATCACGCACACGAAGGAGATCGAGGCGGTGTTCCAATCGGGTCGGTATTACCCGCGGTCGGAGCTGGACGGGATGCTCCAGCGGGCCGAGTCAAAACGGAATTTTTGACTTGAGGGGAACTCCGCTATAATTTCGGAGTGTCATCCAAACAAGAGCCGGAAGCGGCGAACGGAATCCATAAAGTGGTGCTGGTTGCCGTGGCCATAAGCTTCATGATGTGGCTGGGAAGCAGCTATGCAGTGTCCAACACAGTGAAGGCCATCGCCAAACTGGCCCACTTGGGAGGGCGCTAACCAGTGAACACCGCCATCGTGGCCTCTTTCGTTGCCGCGACCGCTGCTGCCAGCGCGCTGCTGGTAAGACGTTTTCTGCCCGGAAATACACTGATCTCCGCAATTGGCTTTGTTTTGTTCTGGACGTGCGGGGCGCTGCTCTCGGTCCAGCTCATCGGTTTTCTCAACATTATCGGCTTGGTTCCGTTTCTTCGTCCGTCCCACCTCTTGCTCGTCTCGGCCATGGGCTTGGCGTGCTCGTTTGTCGTCTCCGGTAGATCTCCCGGCGCGGTCGGCTCACGGGACTCAAGCGCGCCGATTCCCCGTCACGTTGTCCTGGGCTTGGTGTGCGCGGCGGGCATTTACGGCCTCTTGGTTCTTCGCATTCTGATCGCATATCCAGACGCGTGGGACGCGGTCGCATACCACTATCCTGTCGCCCTCCGCTGGCTTCAGGACGGCACGATGAAGATCACAACCGATACCAATTGGCATGCAAGCTTGCCGGGAAATGTGGAAATTCTGGAGGCGTTGGTGTTGCTGTCGGGGCTGCCGCACTTGCTCGGTGCCGTCGAGTGGCCAGCTGCCGCTCTGCTCCTTCTGGCGAGCATGGCGATTAGCCGCCGGTTCTCGAGTTCGAAGGTCCCGTCGTATGCAGTGGCCACCACCGTCGCGCTGATCCCGATGGTCGCGAAACAGACGTTTTCGGGCTATGTGGATCTGTTCGGCGTTGCTGGATTGTTTGCCTCCTTGGCGCTGGTCTTGGAATTTCATGAGCGGTCGCGAGATTTCACGAATCGGGCCATGCTGGTGGCCGCCGGTATTGGTTGCGGCATTGCCGTTGGTGTGAAGCCCGTTTTCTGGTTCTACGCGCTCTTGCTCACGGTGAACGTGGCGGCGATTCTTCGGAACCGTTGGCGCGATCTCGGTTTTTACGTGGCGGGCGCTGTGCTCCCGGGTTGGTTCTGGTTCGTGAGGGCCGCAATTGCCACGGGCAATCCGCTTTATCCAATCTCGCTCCACATCGGACCGGTGATCCTGGCAGGGTTCCCCCTTTCGGCCATGGCGAACGACCAAGCCTATTTGACGTCCGTCCGGCACGCTGCGGAGTGGTTTGTGTACCCATGGCTGGAATGGAAGCGCGCCATTGTCTTTCCGCCGGAAAACTACACGACTGGCGACGGGCTGGGTGCGGCTTTTGCCACTTTCGTCATGCCGGGCCTCGGGTTTGCGGCTTGGCTATCTTGGAAGCGGCGGCCGGAGTTGCGCCCATGGCTTTTCAACTTGGCTATAGTTGCCATCGCATGGTGGTTTCTGATGCGCAAGTTTGGGCGCTACGGCATTGCCATGTTTGTTTTGGCCGCCATCTTGGCCACACCTCTATTCGAACTTCTGGAAAAACACCGGAGCGGACTCTATCGTTCCATTTACGTCGTAGCCTTTGCCATGACCTCGCTGCTTCTGGCGGTGGAACCGCTCTCTAGCGTCGGGCAGACCTTGCGGCACCATTGGGATCGCGCCGACTACTTCGGCTATCCAGCCAAACTGGATTCGTTGCCGGCCGGGAGCCGAATCTTGAACATCGCCGAGGAAACCTTTAACTTCTCACTTTCCGGCAAGGGCCTAACAAACGTTGTGATTCCGAGTTGGGAGAAACCTGCCTTGCTGACTGCGGACTACTTGCGCGGCCAGAAAATCGACTACATCGTGGAGCGTGTGGGCACCGTCGATGCGCTGCCACCCGCGCCGGGGCTGGAATTGATGCTGCAGGATGCCAAGTTGGATCCAGCCCACATCTGGCGGATTTGGCGTACGGCCAAGTAGATCGACCGGCTTATTCCAGCTCCCGCAGTGCCGCCCTCGCCATGGTGCTTTGTGGATTCCGAGCCAACAATGCTTGGACCGTGAGTCGGGCGGCATCCCTGTCGCCCAGTGCCACTTGAAGGCTGGCTAGATTCAGGTAGGCCGCTTCATCGTCAGGAGCCGCTTGAATGCCATGACGGAATGCGGCGATAGCGTCGCCGGTTTGGCCGGTGCGGCGGTACAAGGCCCCCAAGTTGTTGATGGCGGGTGCGTAGTCGCGGCGGGCCGCGATCGCGCGTTGGAACCAAGGCTTGGCTTCGGCGTCGCGTCCTTTCGACGCATAAAGTTCCCCCAACTGATTGGCTGCAGCGACGCTGTCGGGGGCGATTTCGAAAGCCCTTTTCAGTAGACTTTCAGCCTGATCGAAGTGGCCGAGCGCGCCGTGCGCCTGACCTGCGTTGACCAGCGCCTGGGGTAGGTCCGGCTTCAGCAAAAGCGCCTTTTCGAAACGTTCGAGTGCCCGGCGGATATCGCTTTCGCCCACATCCGCAGCTCCCAGCGCATTCCAGCCTTCAGCCGAATCCGGGGCCAGCTCGACGGAACGTTGCAGGACATTCCGGGCATTCCGCCATCTTCCAGCCCCGAGATGGATCTTCCCAATCGCCAGTAGGACGGCAGCGTTGTCCTGAGGGGCCAGTTCCAAGTATCGGAGCGCGTGTTCGGGAAGCCCTGCGGCATGGAAGGCGGCCCCGAATGCAGCGAAGTTGCGCGAGGGTTTCGTGATGTATCTGCCGGGGAACGGAAACGGGGCGGCGGCCTTGGCCACTTCCGCCGGGTCCGGTTCACGGAAGCAGATCTTGCGCGCGCGACCTTGACTATCGAGGATAAACCAAACGGGCAGCGGGAGATCCGAGCGAAGATCGAATATGTACCGGAAGAAGACGCCGTAAAGCGCGGCGCGCTGGCCGGTCAGGGTGGCGGGCAGATGGAGCACGCCTGGGCCTTTTTGTGCTTCCGGCAGCAGCAGGGGTTCCATCAGCCAGGTATCGGCGAAGGTAGCGAAGTTGTTGGCCTGGACGGGGGGTGCGGGTACGTCTTGGCGCATTTGGAATGGGTTGGAGCGCGGTTTTTCGTCGCCCTCGGTGATGTCGTAGCGGAATCCGGCTTGGAGGTGGTGGAATTCCTGCTCGAGGCCGGATGGCCACTGGATGCGAATCATTTCCGCCGTGCCTTTGTCGCCGAGGCCGAAATTCAGTACCTTGGTGTGCTGCGAAATGTACCCCGAGCCAGCCTCGACCCACTGCGCCCGCCCGTCGACGGTTACTTTCGCGCCAATGGCATCGCGGTTTGATCTTACGCCGGTGAGACGGATTGCCAACGAAGTACGACTTTCGGCGCAGTTGTTGCGGAATACCCGTACTTGGGGCCCCAGACGGCTCTTCAGGACGAGATCAACCCGCCCGTCGCCATCGATATCGGTTGCGGCGAAGGCCCTGCTGTCCTCGGCCACATCCAAGCCGCTGACGCCGGAGTAGTCTTGGTATCGCCCGTCCTTGCGGACATGGAACACGTTGGGCTGCCGGCCAGCCTCGCTGTAGGCCCCGTGTGCCGCTTGACTGAGGGCGTTCCAGCCGTTTTCGTAGTCCGGGCCCGAGCGCTTGGCCGCAACCTTGCGCCAGAAGAAGCTCTCCAGGTCGGTGGTGGAATCATTTGTGAGCATCCCGCAGGTGACGAAGATTTCCGGTGTGCCGTCGTTGTCGAAATCAATACCGGCCGACGACCAAGCCCAGCGCCCCATCTCGACGCCTTCGCGTACGCCAGTTTCCTCAAATTTGCCGTTGCCGAGATTCCGGTAGAGCGAATTGCCCTTTGCGTGCCTCCGCCATAGGTCGCGCGGCTCCAGTTTGGCGGCTTCGATGACCCGTTGCCCGGCGTCGCTCCACATGTTGGAGATGTAGAGATCGGGCTGGCCGTCGCCATCGTAGTCGAACCAGGATGCAGCCATGCCTGCGCCGACATCCTCCACTCCGGCCTCCGCGGCAACGTCGCGGAATCGCCCGTTTTCGTAGAGGTAGAAATTGTTGCGGCCAAAGTCGTTGGCGACGTAGAGGTTGCCTTCGCACCATGCGCAGGCGAGGCTGAAACGGTCGTTGTTTTCGTTCAGTCCGGCGACCGCCGTCGCGTCAATGAACGAGCCGCTGCCGTCGGGTTGCATTTCATTGCGGAAGAGGAAATTCGGTGGACCGTTGCGGGCGTCCTCATAAGGCGACGGATAGCGGTACTGGCTGCCATCGCGGAAAAAGGTGTAGGAGCAGAGATAGAGGTCGAGCTTGCCGTCGCGGTCGTAATCGGCGGCGGCCATGCTGGTGAAACTGCCCTGTGGGACGGTGCGGAAGCGGAAGGCCCCGGGCTTGAGGGTGAATGTGAGTTCGCCGTTGTTTAGGAAGTAGAGCGGGCCGTCGGGGCGGAGGACAACGAGGTCCTGGCGACCGACGTTGCGGAAATCGGCGAAGAGCGCCGAGGACGTGTTGTCGAGGATGCCTGTGGAGGACTGTTCGGTGATGTCCTCGAACATGCCGTCGCCCCGGTTGCGGTAGAGGCGGTTGGGGAGTCCGCCGGGCTGGCAGATGTAGAGGGCGTCGAACCCGCTGCCGTCGATGTCGCCGACCGCGATGCCGTTGTGGCCGTGGACGTCGATGCCGGTGGCCGCGTCGAGGTGCGTGCGCCAGTGGGGGATGCCGGGGAGTAGTTGGCGTTGGAAGGAATCGAGATGACCGACGGCTGCCGAGGTGACGTCGAGGAAGAGCGGCGCTGCTGAGGTTGCGATGGATTCGCCGAGCTGTTCCAGACCGGAGAGCTCGGTGCCGGTCCACCGGTATCGCCAGTGGCCCACGCGGTAAGTGTTGGGCGAGGCGATTTCGTAGCGTATGCGGTTGTCGGGGAGGACGAAGAAACGCCCGGCAGGGTACTTCCGCTTCAAGTGCGCGACGATTTCGGCGACGGTTTTTTCGAACGGGAATTCGTCGTGGCCGGGCTCGATAGCGCGGAAGAGCCCTTCGTATGGGTTGCGGGGGCGCGCAAACTCGACGGCGATTTGGGCGTTCAGGCGCAGCGGCAGGGCGATGGCGAGGATGCCGAAGAAGTCGCGTCTGCGGAGGCGGGCCATGGAGGGTCGTTCCCACTTTATTGCTTTCGCGGCTCGTGGGCAAGTGACAAAATAGGGGAGGATGCACATTCGACGGATCATGATCGAGAACGTGCGGGCGATCAAGCACTTGCATTGGGAGATCCCGATGGATTCCGCAGCAGGTTGGCACGTGATCCTAGGGGACAACAGTTCGGGAAAGTCTTCGTTTCTTCGTGCCGTATCGCTTGGGTTGCTCGGTGTTGCCGATGCGGCTCCGCTCTGGGAAAGTTGGAGTGAGTGGGTGCGCGCCGGTGCCACCGAAGGACACGTCGTTATCTCGGGAGATCGCGTGGAACGTACTGTTTTCTTTCATGGCGAGACTACCCCGCATCTAAGTGAGACAGTTGCTCCGGGCTCGATCCATGATTTCTCAGCCGCCTATGGGCCTTTTCGCCGGTTTCGGGGCGGTGGCCAGGACGGTGAGCGCGCCTTTAAGGCCGGTGACCGTCTGAGTGCCCATATTTCCGTCTTCAGCGAGGGCGTGGCTCTGACTGAGGCCCTTCCTTGGCTCAGGGAGCTCGATTACGAGCGATTGAAGGCACGCGACCCAGAAGGAGGACTCCTCGCTCGGATCATCGAGTTCGTGAATCAGGACGGATTTTTGCCCCAAGGTGTTCGCTTGCGGGGCCTGTCCACCGATAGAATCAATTTCGTCGATGCAGACAATTCCGTCGTCGGTGTCGAGCAACTCGGGGATGGTTTTCGGTCTGTCCTAAGCATGATGTTTGAGTTGATGAGGCAACTGAGCCAGTTCTTCGCCCCGAGTCAAATTTTCAGCTCCAACAATCAACAGATCACCTCTGGCGGCGTGGTCCTCATCGACGAGGTCGATGCCCACCTCCACCCCACTTGGCAGAAGCAAATCGGGTTTTCGCTCACCAAGCATTTCCCCAACATTCAGTTCATAGTGACGACCCACAGCCCCCTCGTCTGCCATGCCGCTGTCCGTGGATCGATCTTCCGTCTGCGCACCCCCGGCTCCGACGAGGAAAGTCGGATGCTGACCGGAGTCGAGCGCGACCGGTTGATTTATGGCGATATCCTCGACGCCTACAGCACCGAGGCTTTCGGTACCGGCGAGACCCGCTCGGACGAGGCCTACGTGAAGCTGGACCGCCTTGGTGCTTTGAACGTGAAGGAAGTCACACGGGGTCTAACCGACGAAGAACGTCAGGAGCAGTCCGTTCTGCGGGCGGTCTTCCCCGGCCTGATGCCAGGAATGGGCGGAGCTTGAGGCAATGATCCGGGTGGAAGAGCGCCCGCTGCCCGCCGAGGCAGAGAGGGGCTTGCAGGCTTGGCAGGCCGAAATTGATGGCGTCGTCGATTTCGCGCGGCGGGTCGAGACAGGCAAACAGCGATTCAGCGGCAAGAACCGCCGCGACAACGCCGTTTTCGCAGTCGTGCGCCAAGTCTTGGCAGAGATGTGCCGCGGGGTTGTCCGCTGCATGTACTGCGAAGACTCCTTGGCCGACGAGATCGAGCACCACAAGCCGAAACACTTTTTCCCAAGTCAGGTCTTCCAATGGAAGAATTATCTCTTCTCCTGTGGTCCCTGCAATGGGACGAAAAGAAACCAGTTCTCAGTTTTCACGGATTCAGGCGAGATGATCGTCGATGGTGAATTGGTCGGACGGTTGGCGGAACCCGTCGGAGATAGCGTCTTGTTGAACCCGCGAGTAGACGACCCGCTGGAGTTCATGAAACTCGATCTCGTCGGGCACACCTACAACTTCTTCCCCACGGCTGACGACGGGACGGTTTCGCGAAGGCGGGCCGAGTACACAATTGAAAGTCTACGGTCGAAGCGCCGCGACATTGGCCCAGCAACTAGGCGCAAGGCGTATGAGGGTTATCGTGCCCGCCTGACCGAGTACATTTTCCACCGCGACCGGGGTGCCGATGCAGTCCATTTGGATCAACTCAAAAAGGCATTGCTCGGTGAGAGCCATCCAACGGTTTGGCACGAAATGCTCCGTCAGCAGGAAGACATCCCTGAACTGAAAGCACTGTTCGATCAAGCACGGGAAGCATTGGAGTGGAGATAGCGGATGGCTGTCCTACCGGACAGCCGTCCGCGAAGCTAAGCCTTAGAACGTGATCCGTGCCACCAACTGCCCGTTCCTCGGCGGCGTCTGCGGGGAATTCGGGTTCACGAAACCGAATCCGGAACTGGCCGTGCCAGCCGAGCAGCGCCCGTCCGACCCGACCGTGCCTCCCGCCGTGCACGAACGCGCGCCCTGCGGACCTGTTGCGCTCGGATTGGCGAAGTACAGATGGTTCATGAAGTTGAAGAACTCGGCGCGAATTTCAAACGCCCTTCTCTCACCCAACGCGAACTTCCGGCCGAAACTAATCTGCTGGCCAGGCCGCCGCGCGAAGCGGTAGTCGTTATAGTACGGTGCTGCCGTGCCCCATTGGCCACTGGCCGGATTCGCCCAAGCCGCCGGATTCAGGATGAAATCCTTCGTCGGGTCGAAGCATTTGCAGTTGGGGTCCTTCAGGAACAGCGGGACACCTGCGACACGGTTTTCCAGCGTGCCTTGGAAGTACCAGCTGTTTTGGTTGTTCGACGACGTCGGACTCGCGATCGGCAAGCCGCTCGAAAGCGCGAACAGGCTGGCAATCGTCCAGCCGGAGGTCAGGTGGTTCACCAGCTTGTTCTTCGAGTACTTCTGGGTCTCGTATTCGACCGCGAAGTTCAGCACCAGCGGTTGGTCGAACGCGGCAATCGACTTGTTCACCTTGCGGTTGAACACATTGTTGATGGTGCCGCCGGGCGTGATCAGGGACTTGCTCCAAGTGAACGCACCCTGGCCGCTGAAGCCGTGTGAGGAGCGCTTGGTCACCTTTGCCTGCAGCGAGTTGTACCAGCTGTCGCCAATCGGTGCCCAAGTGGTGGTCACGTTGCCGTTCACCTGCGGATACGGACGGATTGCCTGAGCCACCGTCTGCGCCACGGGGAAGGTCGAGTACGGCATGGGGATTCCTGCCGTCTTGGCTGCCGCGCTGTCGATCCTGGCTGTCAGCAAGCTCTGCCCGGCGCTTGTGGTCGGGTCGATCTTGTACTTGTCAAAGGTCGATTGCGGGATCGCATTGATGTTGTTTAAGCTCGCCGCGCTCTCGTAAGCGCCGCGGTTGCCAACGTAGGACGCCTCAACCACCAAGCCCCTAAGGACCTCCCGCTGTGCGCCGATGCTGTACTGCAGGATGCGGGCCGGGCGGGCGTTCTTGTCGAGAAGGTAGTTGAACGTGCCCAACTGGTTGTTCGTGGTTGGGACGAGGCCGGGATTCAGCGAGGCGTCGTACAGATCCGCTTGATTGTAGATC
>CAITMP010000741.1 GCA_903893525.1 uncultured Acidobacteriia bacterium
ACCGGCACCCAATGTCCTCTATGCGGGGTTGGCTCCCAATTATGCGGGTCTGTACCAAGTCAATGTCCGTCTTCCGGCTGTCCTTCCCGCATCCAGTGACATCCGGGTGGTGGCTTATGGACAGAACAGTCCAGGTCCGGTGATCCTTCCACTGGACGTTCCGGTTGCGCCCCCGGTCCAGATTGCCGCCGACATCCCGAAGTAGTACAAATTGACCTAGAATGAAGGTGATGCCCCTTCTTCGCCCTTGTGCTTCGGCTTTTTTCTGCGTGTGCCTGATAACGGGTGTGGTCGCGGGACAGGAGCCGGTGGCCACCGCTGTTGGGCCCCAACCCTCCCAATACACCGTGGAGGCGGGCACTCGGGTCGCCTTGGGATTGATCAGCAGCGTTAGCACCAAGCATTCAGCTGTAGGCGACAGGATCTATCTGGAGACGGTGTTTCCCGTTGTTGTTCGGGGTCGCGTGGTTATCCCCCAGGGGAGTTCGGTATCAGGCAGCGTCACGCAACTCAAGCGTCCAGGCCGGTTGAAGGGGAAGGCTGAACTGTACGTCCGGTTCGACTCGCTCATCCTGCCAAACGGCGTCACGCGTGATTTCCGGTCGCGCTTGGGCACCATCGACGCGCGGGGCAATGAACATCTTGACCAGAAGGAAGGCGTCGTCAAAGGGGATTCCAACAAGGGCGGGGATGCCAAGGTGGTCGCCGAGGGGGGGATGGCCGGAGCGTCGATTGGCGCAATCGCAGGCTCAGCTGCGAGCCATGCGGGTGCCGGCGCTGGTATTGGCGCGGCGGCTGGTGCTGCAGCGGGACTCGCCACCGTTCTTTTGACACGCGGGCCGGATGCAGTTCTGGCCAAGGGCAGCACTTTGGAGATGGTGCTGGACAGGCAATTGGTGTTCGAAGCTGATGAGCTCCCGGCTTGGAATACGTCCGGGACGCACTTTTCAGATGGTCCGGGTCCGGCCGGCACTTCAACAAAGAGCGGTGCAGTGGGTCCGGCCAGGCGGCTCCCGTAATCGGAAACCGCCAGCCGGACAAGGACCTAGCTGCGGAGGAACTGGCCGATCGACCGCGTGGCTTGGCGGATGCGGTGTTCGTTTTCAACCAGCGCGAATCGGACATGGCCTTCACCCATCGGCCCGAAGCCGATACCGGGTGAAACGGCAACCAGAGCCTTCTCCATCACCAGCTTGGCGAATTCCAGGGAGCCGAGGGACTGGAACTTCTCCGGAATCGGTGCCCATAGGAACATCGAACCCTTCGGGGGCTCGACCGGCCAGCCGGCTTTTTCCAGGCCATCCACCAGCACGTCACGCCGCTTCTTGTAAGTCTCGCAGATGCGAATGGTATCCTCATCGCACTCGCGCAGCGCAACGATGGACGCGATCTGGATCGGCTGGAACATCCCGTAGTCGAGATAGCTCTTGATGCGCGCCAAAGCCGCAATCATCTTCGGGTTGCCCAGGCAAAAGCCGACACGCCAGCCGGGCATGTCGTAACTCTTCGACATCGAGAAGATCTCGACGGCGATCTCCTTGGCACCCGGCACTTCGAGGATGCTGGGCGGCATGTAGCCGTCGAATCCGAA
>CAITMP010000742.1 GCA_903893525.1 uncultured Acidobacteriia bacterium
GCCAGCCACGCTCGGGCTGATGACGGCGGCCCTGGCCGTTGGATTGGGCATGTTCGGCCGCAAATCGCGTCGCCCCTGAAGACAATCTGACAGAGAGTGTCTCCAAAGAACCAGCCGAGTTCCTGAAACTCCAGGAACTCGGCTGACTCCGTTTCGAACGCCTCCACCAGTGCACGGCCAGTTCCGGCAACCACGGCACAGAACGCCGGATGGCCCAATTTTCCGCCCTCCGGCTGTGCGGAGAGCACCGCCGCAACAAAAGAATCCGCATCCCTCCCCACCACGGCTCCAGATGACATAAAATAATGGTTCCGAAGCACCACCATGCCCCCACATCCCTGTTCCGCCAACTCGTTGAATCGCGTCAAGTTAACCCTAACTTTCGGCCTGGTGGCTGCCCTGCAAACAATCACCCTCCAGGCGGCTACCGCGACCCCGGCCCAGCTCGACCGCCAGTTCACCCAGACCATCAAGCCGTTCCTGGCCTCATACTGCGTCGGGTGCCACAGCGGCACCACTCCGGCAGCACAGTTCGACGTCACGAAGTTCGACTCGATGTCCTCCGTAGCGAAGGACATCGGCCATTGGAACGCCGTCGCCAACCGCGTCGCAGCTGGCGAGATGCCGCCCAAGACTGTCAAACAGCCCAGCCCGGAAGCCAAAAATCTCGTCGTCGCATGGATTGACGGTGCCCGCAAGGCCGAGGCGCGTCGCAACGCCGGCGATCCCGGCACCGTCCTCCCCCGCCGCCTCAACAACGCCGAATACGACTACACCATCCGAGACTTGACCGGCGTCGATATCCACCCGGCGCGCGAATTCCCGGTGGACCCTGCCAATACTGCAGGTTTCGACAACTCCGGCGAGTCCCTCACCATGTCCTCGGCGCTGATGAAGAAGTACCTCCTCGCCGCGCGTGAGGTGGCCGACCATGCCGCACTGAAACCGGATGGCTTTGATTTTGCGGCCAACCCCATGCTGGTCGAAACTGACCGCGAAAAGTACACGATCCTCCGCATCGTCGATTTCTACAAGTCCCAGCCGACCGACTACGCCGACTATTTCCAAGCCGCTTGGCGGTACAAGAACCGCACCGCCTTGGGCAAGCCAAAGGCGGTACTCACCGATTTCGCAACCGAGGCCAAGATCAGTCCCAAGTACATTCCGTTTGTCTGGGGAATTCTCGAAGAACAGAAGGATGTCGTGGGCCCGGTCGCCAAACTCCAGGGGATGTGGAAGGCACTTCCCGCCCCCGAACCCGGTTCCAAGTCCGACCCGGCCGACCTCCGCAAGCAGGTGGTCGCAATGCGTGATTTCGTAGTCAAGATCCGCCAGCATACGGCCATGCAATTCGCTGCACCCAAGGTCCGCGGCCTCAGTTCCACGTCACAACCACTGATGAACTGGAAGCTGAAACAATTCGCTTCGCACCGCCGGAACTTCGACCCCGCTACCTTATATATGGCGGACGAGAAGCCGCCAGCCCTGCCCGAAAACATGCCCAAGCTGGCCGGTCTGGGTCAGGAAGCAGCTGTCCGGTGGGCAGCCATCGCACTCAAGAACCGTGTTGGCGACACGGACTTGATGGTGCCCGTCGGCAAGCGCCCAGAATATGAGGCGGCGTTCGCCCGTTTCGCCAACGTCTTTCCCGACGCCTTCTATATCAGCGAGCGCGGACGGTTCTACCCCGATGATTCCGAAGACAAGGGACGTCTCCTGGGTGCCGGCTACCACAATGTGATGGGTTACTTCCGAGACGACACGCCGCTTCTGGAACTCATCCTCGACGACAAGGGACGGAAGGAACTAGACAAGCTTTGGGATGAATTCGACTATATCGCCGACTTCACCACCCGCACCTACACCCAGTACTACTTCAACCAGAGCGGTGAAGTCCTCGGCAACGGTCGCGAATCGGGGCATGAGCGCCCAACCGACCGGCCCGTCGAGGCAACCTCCGTCATTATGGAACTTCGGGACAAGTACTTGGCGCTCTTCAAGAAGTCGCCAGCCAATGACGCAGTTTCCCAGGAAGCGATCCTTTCCCACTTCGCCCAAGTGGACCGGACCATTCGGGGGGTGGAAAAGATGCGAGTGGAGGCCGAGCCGAAGCACTTGGACTCGCTCTTGAAGTTCGCCGCCCGAGCCTACCGCCGCCCACTCACCAAACTGGAAAAAGACGATCTTCTCGCGTTTTACAAGAACCTTCGGGAAAAGAGCTCCCTCAGTCATGACGAGGCAATCCGCGATTCCATCGTCAGCATCCTTATGGCACCGGATTTCCTGTACCGCGTGGACCTGATTGGTGGTGTCGCGCAGCCGGGATCGAATCTTCACACGGTCGCGTCCAAGACAGGCTCGACCCGCCCCCAGCCCCTTTCGGATTTCGCGATCGCGAGTCGTCTAAGCTACCTGATCTGGTCCAGCATGCCCGACGACAAACTGCTTGCCGCCGCCGCTGCCGGTCAGTTGCGCACCCAAGCGGGAATCCTTGCCCAGACGCGGCGGATGTTGAAGGACGAGAAAGCGAAGGCGCTCTCAGTCGAATTTGCCGGCAACTGGCTCGACTACCGCAGATTCGAGGACCTCAACTCGGTCGACCGCGAGCGCTTCACGGCCTTCACCAACGATCTGCGAGAAGCAATGTACCAGGAGCCGATTCACTTTATCGACGACATGATCCGCAACGACAAGTCGGTTCTGGACCTGCTCTACGCGAAACACACCTTCGTCAACCCGGTACTGGCCAAGTTCTACGGCATTCCGGCGGATGAAAAGGCGGATCCGAAAGTTTGGTTCAAGGTCGACGATGCCACTCCGTACGGACGTGGCGGTATTCTCTCGATGGCAACCTTCCTGACGCAGAACTCCCCCGGCCTGCGCACCAGCCCGGTAAAACGCGGGTACTGGGTTGCCCGCCGAGTGTTGGGCGAAGTGATTCCGCCGCCTCCGCCGCAAGTTCCGGAACTTCCCAAGGACGAGGCTGCATCCGATCTGCCTTTGCGCGTCATGCTGGAGCGGCACCGTGCCAATCCCGCCTGCGGTGCTTGTCACGCCCGTTTTGACGCCTTCGGCTTGGCCTTTGAAGGTTATGGCCCCGTCGGGAACCGGCGTGACAAAGACATGGCCGGTCGCCCTGTCGATACCAAGGCCACATTCCCCGGTGGCGTTGAGGGCAATGGCGTGGCCGACCTAAAGGCCTACATCCACGACAAACGCGAAAAGGATTACCTCGACAACATCGCCCGCAAGACCGTTGCCTTCGCCTTGGGCAGGTCCCTCCAGCTCTCCGACGAACTATTGATCGACAGCATGAAGGCGAAGCTGGCCTCCAGTAACAACAAATTCTCCGCGCTCGTCGAAACACTCGTGACCAGCCCACAGTTCACAAGCCGCAGACCAGCCGACAACCAAGCTCCAAAATCTGATAAAAGTAAAGGTGCACTCGCTTATGTCCGACCGCAACAGACCAACAGCCAGCAAAATTGACCGCCGTACCGTTCTCCGCGGCGCGGGCGTAGCCATGGCTTTGCCGTGGATGGAATCTCTTTCCGCCTGGGGCGCGGTCGGCAACGACGCATTGCCGAAGCGCTTCGCAGCCATGTTCATGGGCTGCGGCGTCAACCAGAAATATTGGACGGCCGAAGGCGCGGGCAAGGACATGAAGCTTGGCCTCAGCCTTTCTCCGCTCGAATCGGTCAAGACCAAGGTCAACGTGATCCATGGCCTATTCAACAAGCCCTCCACCGGCCATGGAATCCATCCAGCCATGACGGGCAGCTTGCTTTCCGGTGCCGAAATCACCAAAGGACCCATTGTCCACGCGGGAATCACCGTGGACCAGATGCTGGCAAACCGGATTGGACAGGACACCGCCCAGCCCAGCTTGGTACTCGCTTGCGAGCAGCCGATGACGGGCTTCCACGAAACAAATTATTCACTCGCGTACAGCTCGCACCTGTCATGGCAGAATTCGGACTCTCCGGTGCCGAACGAGGTGTATCCGTCTCTGGCC
>CAITMP010000743.1 GCA_903893525.1 uncultured Acidobacteriia bacterium
ACACCGGGATGGCGGTCACAATCGACGTGGGCAACCCGACCGATATTCATCCCACGAACAAGCAGGACGTCGGGCTGCGGTTGGCGCTGGCGGCGCGGGCGATGGTCTACGGGGAAAAGATTGAGTATTCCGGTCCCACGCTGCGGATGGCTGCCCGCGACGGCGCTGCAATGCGCCTGTGGATGGACCATGCGGCCGGACTCAACGCCAAGGGCGGCGGTGCACTGCGTGGCTTTGAAATTGCGGCTGCGAACAAGCAGTTTGTTCCCGCCGAAGCTCGGATTGACGGCGGCACCGTGGTTGTCTCCGCCACAGGCGTCGCGGACCCGGCATTCGTGAGGTACGCGTGGTCGGACAATCCCGACTGCAACCTGTACAACGCCGAGGGGCTCCCGGCGTCGCCGTTCCGAAGTTTTGAATAACCGTCGGGAACCAATGTTAGGCTGAAGGGATGCGCCTTCGCCACCTCACGTTACTGGGTAACGTCGTATTGTCGCTCGGAGTTCTGCCGTTCGGGCTGCAGTCCCAGACTCCGCCCGCCACGACTCCCAAGCCAGCTCCCGCCGCTGCGGTGAAACCCGCCGTCGCAGGGCAGGCGGTGAAACCCGCCACCGCAGCCACCTCTCCAAAACCGGCGACGGCTGGGGCAGCCCCCAAGCCGGCTACCCCCGGCGCGCCGGCCAAGCCCGCCGTTACCGGTGCCGGTGCCGCGAAGCCAGCCGTCAAGGCACCCGCAAAGCCCGCCCCACCCAAAGAAATGACCGACGAACAGAAGACAATCTACGCGCTCGGGCTCTCACTGGCCCGTTCCATCAAACCCTTTGACCTTTCCGCGGCAGAGATTGACCTGGTCCACCAGGCGCTGATCGACTCCGTTGCCAAGAAGCCCGCAGTCGATATCGATACTTGGGGACCGAAGATCCAAGGCTTGGCCGAGACCCGCGGTGCACTTGTCGTCCAGAAGGAGAAAAATTCCTCCGCCGAATACTTGGCCAAGGCCGCGACCGAGGCCGGTGCCGTCAAGACCGAATCCGGCCTGGTCTACAAGGAGTTGACGGCTGGAACGGGCGCGTCGCCTGTTGCTGCCGATACCGTGAAGGTTCACTACAAAGGCACCTTGATCGACGGGACCGAGTTCGATAGTTCCTACAAGCGCAACGCGCCAGCCGAATTTCCGCTGACCGGTGTGATCCCATGCTGGACCGAAGGCGTTCAGAAGATGAAAGTTGGCGGCAAGGCCCGCTTGGTGTGCCCCTCGAACTTGGCCTATGGCGACCAAGGCCGTCCGTCGATTCCCGGCGGTGCGGCGTTGGTTTTCGAGATCGAGCTGTTGGAAATCCAAGGCAAGAAATAACTGCGGGCTTGACGGTGGGGAGGCGTCCACGCCTCCCTATTGCGGCGTGGACGCCCCGCCGTCGGCAGGCTCGAATCGGAAGATCTCAAAGACCGGGCGACCGTTCCGGTCCAGTATTACCTTCAAAACCTTTTCCCCATAACCCAATTTCCGCGCCGCCTCGCGCAGCTTCCCGTTTACGCCGGACAAGATTTGCTTGTCGTCGGTGTGTTGCACGAAGAGGAAGTCCGTGGCGGCAACCTGCAGCTGGAAAGTCGGGTCCGCCGGATTGGGATCCGGCATGAACATGCTGAAGCGTTTGTGCTCCATCAGGCGGAGTCCATTGAGGATTCCCCAGTCCACTACTCCGATCCACGCCGCGGGCATCTCCTCCAGTGCTGATTCCAACGGATAGATTGCGTCCGTCCAGCCACCAGCGGAGCCGTTCACCACGAATCGCGCGTAATAGTCGTTGGTGGTGAGCAGGTTCTGGGTCGCTAGGATGCCAACCAAGCCTGCCAGCACAAGCGGCCCATTTTTCGGAATGCGCGTGGCTGCCGCGTCGAACACTATCCCAAGGAACACTACTGGAAATGGCCACATCAGGATCACGTGGTGTGCCGATCCACCGGTTCCCCTGTTCAGCGCCATCTGCAGCCACATGGCCGTGCAAGTAATCAGCAGAAACAGCAGTTGGCGACGAACCTCGGTTCTCCACATAGCCAGCAGCATGAGGAACCCCGTGGCGTAGGCGGGAAGCATCCAGTTCGTCCGGTGGTCGCCGATTGCCCCCCGAAGTGCCACCGAGACGATTTCCAACCCCGTTCTCGGGCGACGGGGTTGGGGAGCCGAATCATTCAGCACCATGTAGCCCGAAAGCATGCTGCCATCCACCGTCCGTTTCAACGCTGGGAGCTTGTCCTGCAGTCCGGTGGCGTCGTATTTTGTGTTGGACGTCGCAGTGGCACCGTGCATGGCGACGTTGTACCAGATCAAGGGCAGGGCACCGGCCGCGAACCACAGGAGGCCGACCGCGAGACCCTCGCGGGCTTTCCGCATCGTGGTGCGGGGGAACACGCAGACGGCGGCTAACGCCATGCTGGAGAGAGGCCACACCATCAGTGCCTTGTCCCACATGCCCAGTCCCCAGAGCAGGCAGCCCAATTGGAGCATCCGGCGGGAGCCGCTGGCTAGCCAAATTTGGACAGCCACCAGTCCGCCCATCAGCAGAAGGTGTTGCAGGGCGACGGGCCCCCAGTCGAACAGGTCCGTCATCAGGAACAGCGTGTCGGTGGCCAACAGGACGGTTGTAATCGCGGCAGCCCGGTAGCCGGCGATTCGGCGCACCCAAGTCCACGTCAAATAGATTGTCGCGAGGCCCATCAGCAATGCAGGCATTCGCACGGTCCACCGGTTTCGGGGCAGGACGATGAAAAGCAGTTGGTAGAGCCAGGTTTTCAGCGCTCCGGAGTAGCTCATCACCATGCAGGTCAGCTTGGTGCCGAGGATCTGGATGTCGAAGAAGCTGGAGTCCGGGGTATGGATCGGCCCGTAGAAAAATAACTCGTCGTGCTGCAGTCCGGGTCGGGGTAGGAGTGCCATCCCGGCCAGGAGGAACACGAGTCCGGGGATTCCAGGCATCAACCACAGGGGCCAGCACTTCTTCTTGTCCGTGGTATCCATGTCCTAAGATCGAAGTTTAATCCACCGCATGCAGCCGAACGTTCTCACCGCCCCGAATCTTGCCAAGCTTGGTTGGTTGACCCACGGTTTTGGATTCCGTGATACGGTTTATCCTCCAAGCATTACGACCGTGAAACAGATTCACTCGTGCTCCGTCATCAGCGTGGCGGGAACTGGTGGGGATAGAATCGCCGAGGCAGACGGGCTGGTTTCTGCGGAGAGTGGCATGCTGGTGGGGGTGAGGACAGCCGACTGCGTTCCGGTCTTGCTTGCCGACACCCGGACCCATGCGGTCTCTGCGGTGCACGCGGGCTGGCGTGGCACCGCAGGCGGCATTATTTCCATGGCGTTGCGCAGGATGGAAGAGCAATTCGGCACCCGACCGACCGACGTCGTTGCTGCCGTCGGACCGTCGATCGGGCTCTGCTGCTACGAGGTCGGTCCCGAAGTGGCGCGCCAATTTGGGACATGGCGTCCTGAACTGGAACAGGCAACAAGTGCAACCAGAATCGACCTCCAGTCGATCAATGCCGACCAGCTGCGGTCAGATGGCGTCACCGACATCTGGGTGTCCGGCGAATGCACCCAATGCGAGACAGCCCGGTACTTTTCCTACCGTCGCGAAAGGGAACAGGCAGGACGCATGCTGTCCTACATCGGAACAGCACGCGCCTGAGTCACTAGGCAGCGTGGGCGAACCAGTCTTCGGACTCCTCCACGTGGATCTCGCGGCGGTCGACCTGCTCCTGGCACTTGATGCAATAGGCAGCCCACGGCACAGCGTTCATGCGCTTCACCGAGATGTCCTCTTCGCAATGGAGGCAGGTGCCGAAGCTCTCGTCGGCAATTCGCACCAAAGCGCGCCGGATCTGCGCCATCAACTTGGAATCGCGGTCGAGATTTCGAATCGCAAGTTCCCGTTCGCCCGCCATTTGCACTTCATCGAGCGCATCCGGCGCCTTCTCAATCACGATTTCGTCCCGGTTGCTGAGGGAACCACTGAGTTCCGCCTGCTTGGCCTCCAGGATGGCCTTGTACTTGTCCAAATCAAAGGTAGTCATGTTTACGTCCTCCGTCTCCGCGCTGTCTGTCTCGCCGCGCGGCCTTGCGTTTGTTGCTGGCGTCTTCTTCTTGGAAGTAGAGACGAAAAATTGCGTTCAAAGTTTCAAAAAATCTGAGCGTCGGAAGCTTAAGGATTCTACATCCAAGTCGCTGGCTCGCTAGGACTCTTAGTACTAGGCCGTAGCATATGCAATCGCAATGCCAAAGTCAATACTACATGAGTGCATTTTCCTGGCGCGGCGTTTCACCCGGCGAAAAAACGGCAAATCTACCGGACCAGTGCGATCTTGCCGAACAATGCGCCGTAGTCTTCACCACCCTTACGAGTCACAGGGTCGATCTGGATTTCGAGGTTGAGCACTTTCCTACCAACCAGTGAATCCGGTAAGGGGAATAGACGCTGGAAAGTGGTTTCGGGATCGGAAATCTTTGCAGTGCCGATTTCGATGCCGTCTGCGGCGACTCGGAGGCGGCGTGGAGCCGTTTTCAATTGCTCATCCTGGAGGAATCCCTCGAGGGAGAGTTTCCATCCGGGCTGGGCCGGGGATTTGATTTGGATCCAGGCACGGCCCCGCATCCAAACGACGCCGTCCTCGGGCTTGGCCCAACCGGATCCGAGCGTCCAGGCGTAGAGCCGGTTGCCCGGATCAACGCGAGCCGGGGCAGCGGTTTCCGATCCCGGGAATTTCGCCGGAGCGGTCAAGCTGTAGACGGCTGTGATGTTGCGGAGATGGTCGCCGGCAATTCGGTAGACCAACGCTTGCCCGGCGTTGATCGCATGGATGGCTGTTTCGGGTTCGAGGACGGTTTTGGCAGTATCCGCCACGCCCCCGGTTACCTCTATGTCCTTTTCGGAGCCCGGCGTTAGGTAGACCTCGTCAATTTCCAGCGGATAGAGCGCGCTCTGGCCAATCGAATTGACATACAACGCGGGAGTCAACCCTTCCAGAAGAATCGCTTTCCCCGGATGCGCTTGGTGCGCAGCCTCAACCCCGAGGACGAGGACACGTACCTGCTCGGATTGCTGCTGGTGCCATTTGGTTGCAGCCCGCGCGACCGGTGCGCTGGCACAGACGTACAGGGTTACGGCGGTCGCGGCCCACGCTCGGCGGACTGGGGAGCCAGAAAACCCAACAGCCGCGACCATGCCGAGGCCTGCAAGCGGGATCGTCAGGTAGTAGTCCGTGATGTGGTCGGGCAGGATCAGTACAGGGGAAATCGTGGCGAGGTACCAGGCGACCCCGAACAGAACGGCTCGGCGACCAGCCCTGAGCTCCACCGCGACCAGCGCCAGCAGCGAAACGGCCCCGAAGATCAGGATGGCTTTGCCCATCCAAACCTGGTGTCCAAATGCGGCCCAGTCCTGGGGAAGCAGTGAGAATTTGAGATAGAGTACCAGCGTGTGGAAGATTCGGGCGTCCACATGGACCCCGTAGCCGCCGGTTTTCGGCAACGGTGCCGCCCAGGTGTGCAACGCGAAGTACAGTATGGAGATTGGGAACATCGCCGCTGCGCGAAACGCCATCCTTCTACGACGCTCCGCGGGCACCACGAAGAGCGCCCATGCCATCGCAATGGCCGGGTAGACCACATTGATTTCCAAGGCCCCGAAGCCGAGGATGAAGACTCCAATCTGGGCCCACCATAGGCGGCGGTCGGCGGTTTCGGTGTACCGGACGAACAGAGTCAGTGCGGAGAGCAGGAATAGCGGGCACAGCAGCTCATTCCACGCGGAACTCCAAGTCATGGCGGTCGCCAACGCCGCATTGGAGGTCCAGATCAGGGCCGCTGCGAAGCCGGCGATCCGTAAACCGGTCAGCCGCCGCGCGATCCAGCTGATCAGGGCCAGGTCCAAGGCGAAGGTCGCGAACGCGGTGAGGCGGAACGGAAGTGCGTCCAATCCAAACAGGCTCTCGTAGAGCAGGAAGAAGCCGCGCTCGCTCCAAGGGCGGATGGTACCCTGGGCTGCGGGTTCAAACATCGCCCGAAAGAGGTCATCGGCGTTGTGGACGCCGCGCAGCAGGCCCAGCCAGGCGAAATCGTCCGCGATGAACCAAGCCCGCAGGCCATCCCAGTACAGGGCCGTCATGAACAGCACCGAGACGGCCCATAGGACCCAGTTTTGAATGCTATTCGCCCGGCTGGATCCGCCAGCCATCATTTTGGTTCCAACCCAACGGCGGTTGCGATTAGACCCAGTTCGCGGAGGTCAACCGAGCCTGGGGGGAGCGAATGGTCCAGCTCGAAGTCGATGGTGACGGTTTCCTTGGAGAGGAGATCGGCCGGAACATCCACGGTGTAGGTCGCCGAGCCAGCCTGCGAGTATGTCTGTGGCTTCAGCTTGGTTGTGCCGATGGAGGCCGTGAGCGTGACGGTCTTCAACTTCTTGATGACGATATCCGCCACTGAAAACGAAAGGGTTAGTGTTCCACCCTTCTGGGCCGATGCCATTGGCGGTTTCAAGAGCACCGTGAAGCTGCCTGCCGTCCAGCGCCAGGAATTGTTTTCAACGACATAGAAGCCTTTCAGTAGCTGCGCCTGGGCGGCCTCGTCACCCATCTTGAACGAGGAGAGGATCTGGGCGACGGGCTGCGCCTCCTCATTTTTTACGGCTGGTTGCTGGCTGTGCTTGCCTTTGCAGCCTTCGATGGCCAAGGCGGAAAGGGCTAGAATCGTGATGGCGGCTAGGCGCTGGCTGGTGATGGATTGAATCATATCTTTGTACCGATCTTTGTACCGATCTGGGAACCGAGTTTCTCGACTTGGACCAAACAACTATAAAACGTGGGCCCCCCGCCTTGGTCGGTTAGGCGCTGGGAGGTCAGCATGTTGACCGTGTTTCCGTCATCGGCCAAACGGGCCCAGCGGACGGCGGGGCAGCAGACCACGCCGCGCGCCACGTCGTCGGCCACCAAGGCTCGCAATTGGATCCGGCCCCGGTCGTTGCGGACAATGATCTGGTCATCCGTGGCGATACCCCTTTCCCAGGCGTCTTCCGGATGCAGGGTGAGGGTACCGGTCGCGCGGTCGTTCTCCGGCCGGTTTCCGAAGGTGGAGTTCATATTGCCGTGGTTCTTCGGCGACACCAGTTCCAGCGGGTACCGCTTGTACAGTTCGGCGTCTCCGGAACGCGACTCCACGGGGGGCTCGAACACCAGGGTCTCCGCCCGGAATTCGCACTTGCCCGACGCAGTCCCGAAGCCGCCGTTGACGAAGGGCTGGAACGGCTCTGGAATTCTGAGCCGGACGGAATGTTCCCGGTCGAGTTCCTCCAAAGTGATGCCGGCAACAAATGGATGTTGGGTGTCCAGCAACTGGCGGATCATGTCGTCCTCCGAGTCCTTGAAACAGGGCTCGCCGAATCCCATGCGGGCGGCAAGTCGTCGGAATATTTCGACGTTGGGCAGTGCGGTGCCCGGGGCTCCGAGTGCGGGCCGGGCCAGTTGCATGTGGTAGTGCCCGTATGCGTAATGAAGGTCGGTGTGCTCCAGAAAGGTCGTTGCGGGCAGCACGATGTCGGCAAAGTCCGTGGTGTCGGTCTCGAACTGTTCAATCACCACGGTAAACAGGTCGTTTCTGCGTAGCCCGTTGCGAACAGCGTTTTGATCGGGCGCGATGGCGGCTGGGTTTGAGTTGTAGACCACGAGTGCATGGACTGGTGGGTTGTCCAAATCCGTCAGGGCGTGGCCAAGTGTCGACATATTGACGACCCGCGCCTCGCGCCCAAGTGGCGAGGCGTACTGCAATTCCGGCATTTCGAGGGCGTTCCGGTTGATTTGGAAAGCCCCCGAGGTTGAAAGTTGCATCCCGCCGCCCACGTCCCTCCATGCACCGGTCAGGGCGGGGAGGAGGGTGATCGCGCGTGTCGCCATTGCGCCACGGTCCGAACGTTGGACTCCGTATCCAAGCCTGATGACGGCGGGACGCGTGGTCGCATATTCGCGGGCCAAGTCGATGATGTCCTCGGCCGGGATGCCGGTGACCGCTGCTGCGCGCTCCGGGGTCCACTCCCGCATTTTTTCCTTCAGATCGGTAAAGCCAATGGTATGCTCGGCAACGTAACTGGAGTCCTCCAAACCTTCCGATGCGATCACGTGCATCATGGCGAAAGCTAGCGCGGCGTCGCTGCCTGGGTGGATCGCGTAGTGGCGGTCCGACAGTTTGCCTGTTCGGTTCCGGTGGGGATCGATTGTGTAGAATTTCGCTCCGTTGCGGCGCGCCTCAACGATAAACGGCCACAAGTGCACGTTCGTCGTCGTGATATTTGCGCCCCAGGCGATGATCAGCTTGGAATGGCGGAACTGTTCCGGCTCGGTTCCATAGCGCACGCCCAGCGCCTCCACCAGCCCGATGCCACCCGCGCTGGAGCAGATGGTGCGGTCGAGTCTTGATGCTCCCAACCGGTGGAAAAACCGGTGCGCCATGCCCGAGAAGTTCAGGTAGCCCATGGTGCCGGCGTAACTGTAGGGCAGGATCGACTCGGACCCATGGACCGCCGATATTTGGCCGAGCTTTGCCGCGATTTCGTCCAGCGCCGCATCCCAACTTACGGGTTCGAATGCCGATACACCCTTGACGGAGCCGGGGATACGACGCAAGGGGGTTGTCAAGCGGTCGGGCGAGTACTCGCGTTCCAGGTATCGAGCCACTTTGCCGCACAGGAATCCCCTTGTGATCGGATGATCCGGGTTTCCCCGCAGCCGTGATCCTTGGCCAGCCTCGTCAATATCAATCAGAAGCGAGCAGGCGTCAGGGCAATCCAGGGAGCAGACGGAATGGCTCGTGCGTGGCATATTCGATTCTATCGTGGCGGCTTCCGGTTAGATCCTCCCGGTCCTGCCAATGGCCCATGTGTCGCTATAATAGGTTGTTGTGACCCCCGAGAAGGCTGTTTCCCCGGCCAAAGAGACCCATCTAGAAGAATCGGCGGACTTTCTCCTTTGGTGGCTGTCGCCGGCCTTGGTGTTGGTCGCTGGATTTTTTGTCTGGCTGAACCACTTCCGGTCGGGTTTCCACTTTGACGACCTTCACCAGATAGTCAATAACCGGGCGATCACCGGCGATGGCTCGATCTGGCGTCTTCTCACCGATCCCCGAGCCTTCAGTTCCCTCCGCGAGTACGCCGACTACCGGCCGCTTTTGTCGCTTTCCTTTCTGTTCGACTATTGGATTGGCGGGAATGAGACAGCGTCGTTCTTCCAGTTGGATACCTTCTTCTGGTTCATCGCCCTGTTGTTCGTTCTCTATTTCCTGATCGGGATTATCCCCGGGATCGACCATCGCGGGGCCGTTCTTGCCACGGCGATGTTCGGGTTTCACCCGTTGGTTGCCGACACCGTCAACTATGTGTCGCAGCGCGGAGCCATTATCGGTGCCATTGGTTTATGCCTTGGTCTTTTCTTATGGATCATGTGGCCGCTGCGTGTTCCCAAACGGATTCCCTTTGACATGAACCGGGTGCCGACCACTTGGACTGACCAAATGATCTGGGAGCATGGCGCTTGGGTGAATAGGAAATACGCCGAGATCAAGACCTGGCCGCTTGGACTCCACGTGTATCCAGTTTTCATCGCGATGTTGTTCGAGCCCTCGGTTGCAGCCTTTCCACTTATCGCGCTGGCCTACTCGAAGTTGTTTGTGCCGGAGACAAAATGGACACGCTATTTGGCTCCGACTGTGGTTTGCGGGGGGTATTGGTTGTTCCACGCAATCCTCCAGTGGCAGTATTCAGGGGCGTTCAGACAGCCTGCCGCCAGCTATTGGATGACCCAGCCATTGGCCGTAGTCCGGGGCTTGTACCTTTTCGTGCTGCCTGCAAATCTAGCCTTGGATACCGGGCTTGATGGCAATTTTGGTACTACAACGGTCATTTTAGGGTTCGTCGGGTTGTTGGTAGTCATCGCGGTCGCTCTGGTGGCTGGTCGGGTCGAGGAATGGAAGCCCGTTTCGTTCGGCCTTTGGTGGTATCTGTCTGCCTCCGTGCCTTTCGTTTTGGAACCCAGGATGACGCTCGAATCCACTTGGCGTTTGTTTCTTCCCGCCATAGGCTCGGCGATTGCATTTTCCGGTGCCATCTGGGTTGTCTGGTCCAACCTCCCCGCTTTTCCATGGGCTCGCGTGCGCTTGATTTCCATGGTGGGTTGGTCCTTCTTCATGGTCTTGATCGTTGCCGGATTTGGTTGGAACACCTATACGCGGTCGAGTGTGTGGGGGTCCGACATTGATCTGTGGCAGGGTGCGGCGGATGCCAATCCACGCAGCTCGCGGGCGGCTGTTCAGGCGGCATTGGCTTCGCAGGCCGATGGCGACGACACTACGGCGGTCGAATACTTCGAGAGAGCCCGCATCATGGTGGCCAACGACCCGATCACCGAGTACCAGCTCGGAATTGGACTTGACAGGCTCGGGTATGACAACGAGTCCGAGGGCCACATGAAGCGAGCCATCGCGATGATACCGAAACACGCGCTCGGCTATGCCCAGTATGCGCGCTGGCTCATGAACCATCGACGTGTGGCGGAGGCACTGACGACGGCCAAGACCGCCTCATCGCTGGGGCCGGAGGATGTGCTGAGCAGGCAAGTCCTAATGGAGATCTACTCGGAGCAATATGACTGGCCCTTGGTGCAGAATGCCGCCGAGGAGGTGCTCAGGAGCGAGCCCGACGAGCCGATCGCCCAGCGCTTTTTGGCGATCGCCCGGTACGGGGAAGCCCAGTTGGAGAGGGCGGAAGGGCGTTCCAAGGAAACCGCCACGCCCGACGACTACCTCAACCTGTCGGTTGTTCTCTTCCATCACAAGCGCTACGAAGAGTGCATTCAGGCGGCCCGCAGCGCACTGAAGATTCGGGCGGACTTGCCTGAGGCCTACGCCAACATTGCGACCGCCTACCACACAATGGGACGGATCGACGAGGCGATTGAGGCCACAAGGGAATTGCTCCGTCTTCGGCCAAACCTGTATTTTGCAATGAGCGACCTTCAGGTGCTGTTGAGGGAAAAGGCTGTCGCCGAAGGCAAGATCAAACCCAAAAAGGCTCAGTAGCAGCGAAGGCTCAATAGAGGGTTGCCGGCACGCGCACTTTGGCATCCTCGTCTACGGCATTGGCCTCGACAAAGCCAGCAGTGTGGGCTTCCAGCATGGTGCCGAACGTTGGAACCAAGGCACCTGGGGGAATCCGCCGGTCCGGGCCCGCCAGTTTCGCAGGGTTCCAAAGATCGGACCTCACCAGTGCGCGGCTGCAATGGACGTAGGCTTCCAGCACGTGGATTACGACCACGATCTTCGGCGTCTTGCCTTGCACCTCGAATTGAGAGGTTAGGGCTGGGTCCCGTGAAAGTTGGGCGGTACCGTTGATACGGAAAGTTTCGTCGATTCCCGGTATCAGGAAAAGCAGTCCAATGGCGGGATTCGCGATCAGATTGCGAAGGTTGTCGAGGCGGTTGTTACCACGGCGGTCCGGCAAAAGTACTGTGCGGTCATCCAGAACTTTGACGAAGCCGGGAGCATCGCCCCGTGGGGACGCATCCGCCATGCCGTGGCCCTGGGTGGAAACCACGCAGAAGGGGGAGGCCGCAATGAATGCTCGGCAATGGTCGTCCAGATGGTCCAGTTGCTTGCGGACGGACCGTTCCAAAGGCGGCCCGTGGAGAGCCGCCAATTCGGATTCCGACGTGACTAGAAACTGCGGGTCCATGTCCATGGACCCATTGTATTTCCGTTTGGTGAATTAGAATGCCAAGCGGGCTTTTTTCGCTTCGATCTTCTTGGCGTCGACGCCGGGAACAGCCTTCACGTCGTCAATTGTCTTGAAGTCGCCCTTTTCGGTGCGGTAGGCGATGACAGCGGCAGATTCAGCCTTCGTGAGGCCAAGGACTGCTTCCAATTCCACCGGCGTGGCCTTGTTGATGCTGACGGGCTTGGGCTTTTCGGGGCCGAAGTTGGACACCAGGTAGTTGAGGATGTTTTCGTATTCATCGTCGGTACCTTCGGAGCCCATGCTGACCATCTTCGCGATGGTCTCTTCCCAACCCGTGCGACTCTGGTGGAGCGATGCAGCCTGTTCCGCCGAGTGGCACTTGCCGCAGACCTTGACGGTCTCATCGTGACCCTTGCCGGGGGGCAGGTCCGCCAATGCGGTGGTGGAGAAAAGGCCGATTGCGGCCACGGACGCGATGATGGTAGTGGAGAAGCGCATAAAAATCCCTAGTTCCATGATAGCGCCAAACCGTCCGGCTATACCAGCGCGGCGAAGAGCTCTGCCGGTCGTCCGTCGATGCCGACAATAAGGCC
This sequence comes from uncultured Acidobacteriia bacterium, assembly GCA_903893525.1. GTDB lineage: Bacteria > Acidobacteriota > Terriglobia > Bryobacterales > Bryobacteraceae > BOG-234. The sequence continues at coordinate 12,371 of CAITMP010000743.1, forward strand.
GGGCTTGTTGTGGGGTGTTCGGACCCATGCCAAGCCGAAGACGCCTCCGTCCGGTGCTTCGGCGGCGGAGGTGACTTCACCCGTTTCCTTGCCGCCGCTGTATAGCGTGGAGCGCGGGGCGGGCACGCTGTGCCCTTCCAGCCGGAACCCCATCATGGTGCGGTTGACGTGACCGCGGGAGCGCACCCGTTCCACAATCTCCTGCCCTATGTAGCAGCCTTTTTGATAGTGCATCGACTGGCTCTGTAGGGTTTCGCCGGTCAGCGTGCTTCCATCGAAATCGGAACCGTAACGCGGCTTGAAGTTGTGGATTCGGGCGAGTTCGGCATCACGGGTGGTTGCCGTGGGTACCCCGGCCTTTTCCAACAATGCCAAGATTGTCGGTTGCAGGTTGATCGGACCATATATGCGGACCCCGGTCGGGCCGCTGGACGCGATGGCCGCCACCGTGCAACCCTCCCACTCGATGTGGGAGTAGATTGCATCGGGGCAGGGAATTACGGCGCGGGATTGCGGGCCCTCCACTCCCAGACAGAAGGTCTGTGCGGTCGTGTCCTCCAGTTCCACGTCGTCGGCGATGATGAACCGGTCCAAGTGCTCGAACAGCGAGGTCCGGGTTTCGGGCTCGGTATCAAGCAGCAGGTAGTCCGGGAACCGCAGAATGCAAGCGTCGGCCAGGATTCGCCCCTGGGCGCTGAGGAAGAACGCATGCAGGCCGGAGCCGTCGACAAGACCCTGCACGTGGTTGGTGGACATTGCGTGCAGCAGGCGGGCCCGGTCCTCGCCGACGACACGAATCCGTCCGCGCGCTGAAAGGTCCACGACCGCAGCGTTGTTTCGTAGGGCCAAGTATCCGGGGGTCATTGGGGTCCTAGCACCGTTCGAAGAACTGCCGAGAGAATTACGATCACGAGGCCGCTGGCTGCGACGCCGGCCAGTTGGCGTGCGCGCTTGGCGTTGTCCGGTTTGGTGGCGATCAGCGTGATGGCGAATACATGCAGCGCCAGCAGGAATTTGACTCCAAAGACGGCGTGGTAGGCCGGTGACAGGTTTCCGCTACCCATTTTCGCCATGAAGTTGTAGGAACCGGAGACGAGTAGCCCAAGAACTGCGGCCAAAACGGCGGGTCTCCAAGCAGCGGCGAACGCGTTCTCCACTTTCGCCCGCGTGTCGGGAGCCAGCGCTGCCCCGGCGGGAATCGCACCGAAGCGCCATGCAAAAACA
>CAITMP010000744.1 GCA_903893525.1 uncultured Acidobacteriia bacterium
ACGACCGCGCCGCAGAAGATCGCGATGGAGGCAACCAAGCCGGAGACGAACTTTCCGGCAACCAGGACTTCACGACGGACGGGGGCCAGCATGTAGTAATGGAGGCTCTTATCGAGCATTTCGCCACGGAACAGGTTCATGAAGATACCGACACAGCCGAAGAAAATGGCAATGCGGAGGTAGAAGAACTGGAAGATATTGGCGAATACGTTGATGTCGTCGCCAAGTTGGTGTGCGCCGTCGCGACCGAACAACCAGTGGCCGACCATGGGGAGGGCCGGGCTCAGGGCGAGGAGGTAGATCCAGAGGCCGCGCCGGGAGAAGAAGGTCTTCGCGAGGTCGATGCGGAGGATCGCCAGGATTTGACGGTTCCGGTTGGTGGTTGCTGGGCTCATTTCGTACTTTCCTCCGACCCGATCAAGTACTCGTAGACGGACTGCGCGTCGTCGTCGGCCGGGGCGACGGATTCGATGGTGATTCCGGTCAAGGCGATATGGTTCAACAGTTTGTAGAAGCCCTCGGCGTGGCGGGTGCGGACAAGGAGGCCGGCACCATCGGCGTGCACCTTGGCTTCGACAACCTGCTCGTGGTCGAAAAGGCGGGAAGCAAGGTACTTGGGGCGGTCGCAGCGGATGAGGACCTGCATGGGCTGGTCGAGGATTTCGTCGCGGACACCCTTGATCTGGCCCTCGGCGACGACGTAGCCCTGGCTCATCATGATGACGTGGTCGGAGATGAGGTCGACCTCGTGGAGGATGTGGCTGGAGATGATGACGTGGCTGCCCTCGGCTCCGAGTTGGCGGAAGAGGGCAATGGTTTCGGCGCGTGCGAGGGGGTCGAGGCCGTTCAGGGGTTCGTCCAGGATCAACACCTGCGGGCGGTGTGCGATGGCCTGGGCGAGCTTGATGCGCTGGCGCATGCCCTTGCTGTAGCCCGCGATCTTGCGTTCGGCGGCTTCCCGGAGGCCGGTGCGTTCGATGGCCTCCCAGGCGAGGCGCTCGGTGTCGGCGGGGCTGTAGCCGAACAGGCGCAGGTAGCAGTGGACGAACTGCCAGCCGGTAAGGCCGGATGGAAACCCGTCATACTGGGTGGCGTAGCCGACAGTCCGGAAGTAGCGCTCCGGGTCCTTGGGGGAGAGACCATGGACGACGATGCTGCCCCGTGTGGGCTGGAGCAGGCCCGCGAGCATGTTCATCAGCGTGGTCTTGCCGGAGCCGTTTGGACCCACGAGGCTGGTGATGCCGGGCGGGATGACGAGGTTCACCTTGTTGACGCCGAGGACCTCGCCGTAGAATTTGCTGACGTTTTCGATGGCGACCATTACGCGACCTCGCAGACCCGCAGCTTGCGGTTGATCAAAGCCAGAAGCATTGCGCAGAAGACGACAAGGGCGACACCGGCGGCGGGACCGGAGATCGGATCGTTCTCCTTCGACTGGTGGAGGAGGTCCCCGGCGACGGTGGAGATCAGGTGCTGGAGGTCCAGGTAGAGGCCGTTGTCAGTGCGCATCACGTTGTTGATGACCGACCCGAAGCCTTTTCCGGCGGCGAAAACGGCCAGGACTAGGGCTCCGGCAACGATGCGCCAGCGGACGAAGGCGGACATGGCGAGTCCGAGGAGGACGAAGACCGCGATCAGGACTAGGCCTGTGACGAGGACGCCGGTTCCGAGATACAGGTTGTCCTCGAACCACTTGTAGCCGACGAGTTCGGACTGTACTCCGAACAGGATCAGGCCGGGAATCAGGGTGATGGAGGCGATCAGGGAGCCGAGGACGGTGCCCTTGCCGAGGATGTACTCGGCCCGGGAAAACGGGCGGCTGAGGTAGACCGAAAGCGCTCCGTTGGTGAGGTCGGGGGCAACCAGACCTGGGCCGACAAAGGCGGTCATGAGGCCGGCAAGCACCCCTTGGACACTCAGGAAGTTCATGAAGAAGCTGCCGTTGACCTTGACGAAACCGACCTTTTGGCCAACCAGGGCGAGCACGGTGGCGTTCTGGTTCAGGTACAGGAAGAGCAGCAGGATCAGCGGCACGAAGAAACAGCCGACATAGCCGATCAACAGGAAGCGGGACTTGAAGATCGACCGGAAGGCGTATCGTTGCAGGACGAGGAACCGGAAGGCGGGGTGCGTCAGCGTGCCCGCGTAACCTTTATAGGTGCGTTTGTAGACGGCCATCGACTATTTTTCCATCGCTTTCATGAAGATGTCCTCGAGGCTGTCGCGCCGGTAGTTGAGGCGGCGGAGTTGGACGTCGCGGTCGGCGGCAAGGCGGTAGATGTCGCGGATTTCGATGCCCTCGGGGAGGACGGTCTTGATTTTGCCGAGCGCGGTGACGGAGCAGGCGCAGCCGAGGCGCTCAATGGCGTCGGCGAAGGTGCCGTCGTCGCCTTCGGTCTCAATTTCGACAAAGCGGCGGTTGGATGAGCGTTCCTCCTCCAGATTGGAGTGGTGGACGACTTGGCCAGCCTTGAGAATCACGGCTTCCTCGCACGTCTCCTCGATGTCGCGCAGGAGGTGGGAGCAGATGACGAGGTGCATGGTACCGAGGGCCCGAATCTCCTGGATGATTTTGATCATGCGGAGGCGGGCCTGGGGGTCGAGGCCGTTGGTGGGTTCGTCGAGGATCACCAGTTTCGGGCCGTGGACGATGGCCTGTGCCAGTTTCGCCATTTGCTTCATGCCGAGCGAGTAGGCACCGAGGGGGCGGTAGCGGGCTTCGCCGAGTCCGACGTAGAAGAGTGCCTCGTGGGCACGTTCGAGTGCCGCGTCCGAGGGCAGTCCGGACAGCTCGGCGGCCATGCGGACGAAGGAGATGGCCGGCATGTCGGAGATGAAGCAATCGTTTTCCGCCATGTAGCCGATGTCGGCGCGGATTTGGCGGGCGTGGGTCTTGACGTCGAGGCCGAATACCTTGGCGGTGCCGGAGACGGGCTTCCAGAAGCCGAGCAGGGTGTTGATGAGCGTGCTCTTCCCCGCCCCGTTGGGACCGAGGAGGCCGACGGTGCGGCCCCTCAGTTCCAGGTTCAGACCGCGTAGGATTTCGCGCTTGCCGAGCGTGACGCGCAGGTTGTCCAAGGCGATTACGGGTGTCGTCATTTGGTTCCCCCGGTGTTCCTGACGACTCCGGTGGCGTTGCCGAGCAGTTGGAAGGGGCCGGAGCCGCTCATGGCCAGCATGGATTCGATGCTCATCCCGAAGAGGCTGCCGGTTGCGGCCATGTCGATCTTGTCGGAACCGGCCCAGAAGCAGATGGCACCGGGGGCGTCGGTAGTTTTCATGGCGTTGAGTGCTCCGGTTGGCGCGCCTTTCAGGGTTGTGCTGCCCAGCAGGTCGGCGATCGGTGCTAGCGTATCCCCCAGGTGGTGGTAGACGACGGCCGAGAAATCAGTGGAGGCGGACCGGGGCAGCTTGGCCCGGAAGGCAGCCGATTTCGGCAAGGTGAAGCCGGTCTGGCGGTTCTGGATGGCCCGTGAGACGAGTTCGCGGTTGGCGGCGGCGACCCAGTAGCCATCGACGTAGGTCCAATCGGCTTCCCACGGGAGCTTTTCGAACTTCAGTTGGTAGAAGATGCGGCCTTCGGTTTCGGTCTGGGTCAGCAGCATTTTGCCTGTGCGTTCCTTGTCGCCCGTTTCGTTGAAGCGCTGCACCAGCTTGGAGACAGCCGATTGCAGGCGTTCGGGGTAGTAGACCTCGGCGGCGATCTTCCAGCTGGGCATGGGGAAGATGGGGCCGTCGAGGGCGACGGTGACTTCGCCGCCGAAGGCCGAGGCCATTTCGCGGTCGAGATCGCTGTTTTCGCCGGAGGGCTTCTGTCCGGGCGCCTTCTGTCCGGTGAGCCGCCCAGCCATTGCAACGATGTCATCGACTATGGTCGAGGCGTTCTTGAGCAGCATGGATACCGAGAACTGGGCATCGGGGGAGACGAAATCGAGCGAGCCCATCGGTCCGGGTGCGGAGAGCCATGCGGCGACTCCCTTGCGGTTTTGGGCGAAGCTGACCGATGCGCGGTTTTCGGTTTCGCCGCCCACGGAGCGGCTTTCGGCCACCAGGAAGCGGACGTCGGAGAGGCCGGCCACGCCGGTTCCGAAAGCGGGCATCCGGGCGAGATCGGCACCGGCTAGCCAGCTGGCACCCTGTTTGTAGGACGGGACGAGACGTTGGTAGAGCGGCGTTTGGGCGAAACCGGCGTTGTTGCCGATCAGGGCCAATTCCGCGGGATCGCCGGCGGCGGCGAACAAGCCGTTGTCGAAGGTCATGTGGCCGTCAAAGACCTCCTTGGAGAGCTTTTGCTGCAGGTAAGTGTCGAGGCCGGGCTTGGTCAGCTGGGCGAGGATAATCGGGGAGCCCTTGCGGCCGCGGGTGGCAATCACGATCTCGTTGCCGATGAACGCGCTGGCGGTGGCGAGACCCTGGACAGTCGCTTCGAGACCGTCGCGGTCCTTCGCCTTGAGACTGTTCCACCATGCGGCCATCGGTTCGCTGGTTTGCAGGCGCTGGTGGAAGATGGAACTGGCTTGCGAAACGGCTCCGCCGAGGTTGGGAATCGTGGCGACGGCGGTCACGTCGGCCGGGAGCAAGGGCAACAGGTCGGAGCCGTAGCGGGCCGGAGCGGCTGGAATCGCGGCGATTTCCTTGCGGACATCGGCGAAATCCTTTAGCAGCGCGAGGTAGCTGTCGGACTTGCGGCTCCACTCGAATGCTTCGCGGACGGGCGCGGCGGCCATTTCGGCGTTGGTCGCGGTGGTGTCGCCCCGGTGCAGCACGTCGTGCTTCTTGCCGTGGTCCACCCAGACGGTGCCCTCGACGACGGCGACACGGGACCCCTGGGTGCCGGTGTCGACTGCGAAGACGGTGCCCTTCACCTGGACGTCGCAATCCGAAGTCGCGACCCGGAGCGATCCGGAGCGCTGCTTGGCGGCTTCGACAATGATTTTGCCCATCGCGAGATGGACGGTGGATCCGGCCCAAGTTCTGGTAACGGAAATTTGGCTGCGTTGGTTCAACTCAACACGCGAGCCGTCGTTCAGCCGGAGGACGGCGGAGGAACTCCGGGCGGTGCGGACGATATCGTTTTCACCGAGCGTGGCACCGGGGGCGAGCGGGGCGAGGCTGGCTCCGGCAACCTTGTAGATCTCGCCGTCGACCACTTCGACGGTGGCGCGGGGGCCTCCGCCAAGGGCCGGGAACTGCATCAGGCCGAAGTAGGAGACGGTGCCGGTGGTGAGAAGCGCGGCGGCGGCGATGGCCCAGCCCGCGTATTTGGGCATGGTGGCCTGCTTGCGGGGGCGGAATTCGAGGACGTTGCCGTTGCCCCGGGCGTTGGCCAGGGCCTTGCGGCAGGCGACGCATTCGCGGGTGTGGACTTCGAAGAGCAGCTTGCGCCCGGGGTCGAGCGTGTTGGCGATGTAGGCCGGGATCAGGGCGACGAAATCGGCGCAGGAGCGCAGGGCACCTTGAGGTGCACCGGGGTGGGGGGCACCATTCGCAGACAAATCAGCTGCTGGAAACAGGCGGGCGCGAACGCGGGATGCGGCTAGTTCCACTTCGGCGGCCGTGGGTTCGGCACCCGAGATTTCCTTTATCAGCTTGTCGATACTCATTTGACACCTCCGAGACGTTCCAATTCCTTTTGCAGTTGTTTTCTGGCGCGGTGCAGGGTGACGGCCACGACGAGCGTGGAGACGCCGAATTCCTGCGCGATTTCGCCGTTCGAGTAGCCCTCGATGAAGCGGAGGGCGAACATTTCCGCCGTTCGCGCACCAAGTGTGGCCATGGCGAGGCGGAGGACTTCGCGGAGGTCCGCGTTGTCACCGACCGCATGGGGTTCTGGAGCCTTGTCGAGGGGCACGTTGGCCCTTGAGCGGAGCTCCAACAGGTTGATCGACGCGTTCACGGCCGCACGGCGCAGGTAGGCTTCGGCGTTTTCCATGAGTTCCACTGCGAGGTCGCGGCCGGCCAGACGGAGAAAAACCGTCTGGAGGACATCCTCGGCGTCGGCGGCATTGCCGGTCACCTTGTAGGCGGCACGGAACACCATGGCATGGTGGGCGTCGAAAGCGCGTTCGAGCGCGGTGATGGGCACGGAGCGGATTTGTTCTCCAATCGCCAGTTGCATTCACACGGGTAGACCGGTGGGGGTGGCTGGAATTACAGGGGTCGTAATAATTATCGCGGGCGGTGGGTGGTCCGGGTCCGCGGAGAATGGGCGTACCTGTCGCCGGGTTC
>CAITMP010000745.1 GCA_903893525.1 uncultured Acidobacteriia bacterium
ATCTCGGGGAAGGTGGTTGGCGAGGGCAGGCCCCCGTTCCACGGCCCTAGAACGACCGGCAGGCCCAGCGTGTGCAGCCTAGTCGCCCCGGAAGGAGAGACCGGAGTGACGGCATGGACCAAATCCCACTTGGTCTTCGGCTGGAGCAGCTTCATCTTGGCGATGGCATCCCGGTCGTACACAAAATAATCCACCGAGGACACCAGGAACGCCGAGTGCTGGCTGCGGGGGAAGAGCTTGGAGGCAAGCCGGTAAGTCGGCCCCGCAAACCATTCGGTATCAATGTAGTGGACTTCGGAACCCTTCAGCGGGGCTCCGGCCTCCTCCAACGACTTCCGGTTGCGGATGTGGGTGAGCAGCGTCACCGGCACCCTTTTCGCCAGCCGGGAGTACCACTCCCAACCGATTTGGGATACTGACCCCATTCCCGGGCCGCATTGGTATGCCGAAAGCAAAATTCGTGGTGTCATCCGGTTAATCCCCCGTCCCGATCTTGACCGCTTCCGGCTTCGGGGGCAATGCCTTGGCCGGAACCCCGGCCACCACCGCGTTGGCAGGAACATCGCGCGTCACCACCGCGTTTGCTCCCACAACAGCGTTGTCGCCAATCTTGACACCCGGCAGCACCGTCACGCCCCGCGCAATCCAGACATTGCGGCCGATTTCGATTGGGCGCGCGTCGTGCCCGGAATCGCGGATCGTCACGCCGGTTCCGAAGTTGTGGTTGGCGTCGCGGATGCTGGCGTACTCCCCGATCATCGTGTTCTCCCCGATCACAATCCGCGCAAACGAAACAATATGCGCGCCACGCGAAATCACAACGCGGTCGCCGATGGTGATCGAGCCCTGCCCCTGGGTCTCAAAGTACAGGTCGCGATAGAGGTACAATTCGCGGCCCAAATGGATCCGACCGGTTCCATGCACCTCCGGCTCCCCCTGCAGCACCACGGACGGGTCCAGCGGACTTTGAATCCGGGCGGCAAACTTCGCATGCGCCCAAACGCGCCGCACCGGGTCCAGAGCCACGGAGGCCTTCGCAAAGGGGGAAAGCAGCGCCAAGGTCAGCTTCTTCATCGCTATGCGGCCCCCTTGTACTCAATCAGCCCGCGCGATGTGCCCTTCCGGCGGTCCAATTCATATTGCAGCTGGCCAAAGTAAATCGGCAACTGCTGGAAATGGGAATGGATGCCGTATCCCAGCAGCGTCCACACGTCGGACGACTTCCATCGAACCTTCCAGGCACTTCTTACGGCCAGCAGCGTATAAAACGCGGCAACAACCAGCGCGGGCATCGGGCTCATGAACACAACAGACCCAATCACGGCGACTGCGGCGGCCGCGATCATGGTCAGCGCCCGATTCCGGTTGCGAACGACGTCGTCCTCCCAGAACGGCAGGCCGGTGCCACGGAACCTGGACGAAACCTCGGCATACGCGTACCCCGCGCGCGTCGCCCGCTTCCAATACTGGGACCATTTGGTCATCGCGAGGTCATGCCCGGTCATCGGACGGTCTACGTGCAGGATGGTGTGGCCAAGACCGCGCAGGCGGCGGCACATTTCCGGTTCCTCGCCCGCAATCAGGCTCTCGTCGTAGCCGTTGACGGCCTCCAGCGCAGAGCGCCGGAAGAGCACATCGCCGCCGCAGAATTCCGTCAAGCCGGGCTTGTAGATCCAGTCGAGGTCGAGCAGGCGGTTGAAGATGGAGGCCTCGGGATGGATTTCGCGCCTGTGCCCCCAGACGGCCACCACCGTGGGATCTGCCAAATCGGGGATCGAATCGAAGACAAAAGAGGGGTGGAGAATCGTGTCCCCGTCCAGAAACAACACCAAAGGAGCTGTTGCCGCCCGCCAACCGGCATTTCGACCAAGTGCCGCCGTCGGGCGCTTCGGCTTGACGGCCAGGACCCGCGCTCCAAAGGACTCCGCAAGCGCAACGCTATTGTCAGTTGATGCGGAGTCAACATAGATCACCTCTACGTCCCCGCCCGGATTGCGCATATCCCGGACCGACTGCAAACAACGGCGCAAACGTTCCCCTTCGTTGCGCCCGATCACCACTACCGACAGGACCGGATTCATTGGTAGGACTCCTCGATCAAACTGCGGTAATCCGCCACTCGCTGTTTCTCGGAAAAACGGGTGCGCAGGCTTTCCCCCGCCACCCGGACCACTTGGTTAAGCCGGTCGCCGGTCATGGAATTGATTTCCAGGATCCGCGCCGCCAGCGCATTGGCATTGTTCGCCTCGAAATGGAATCCCGAAACACCGTCGGCAACCAGAGACCCGGCACCGCCCGAATTCGGGACCAAGACAGGAATGTTCGCCGCCATCGCCTCCAAAATCGCCAGTCCGAAGGGTTCCACCGGGCACAGATGCACCAGCAGGTCGGAAGCCGCAATCCGCCCCGCAATATCCGGCTCGAATCCGCAAAACTGGATGTCGTGGCCGGATTTGGCCGCCCGCTCCACCAATTCGCGTTCGCACCAGCCCTTGCCGAATACGTGGATGGAGAACTTCCGGAGCGCCGGAGTCCGGTCCAATGCATCCAGCAGCAGATCCACCCGTTTTTCCGGATCGAGCCTGGAAATCACGATAAGTTTCGGCACACCGGACCCGCTGTATGCCGCACGCTGCGGCGCACCCTGCACCCTGTCGTCGGTGAGAAAGTTCTCGATCACCGATATCTGCCGCTCCGCCGCACCGTTGGCGATTAGGCGCTCCCGGACGTATTGCGAAACGGCCACAAAGCGCACGGGCCAGCCATTCAGTTTCTTCTTGCGCCCATAGCTGAGAGCCTCCTCGGCACCTCCATGCACCAAATGCAAGTGCGAGATGCGGCGCCGCCGGATCAGGTTCAAGGCCAGGCAGACCGACGAATGCATGACTCCAGTCGCGAGAAATGCCACCGGCCGATCCTGTCCCAGCAGTTTCCAAAGCCGCAGGCCGAACTCCTTGGCGTTGGCGAAGGGCACGGCGGAGAAGCCGAGACGGCGTGATTCAGCAAGCGCCGGGCCGTCCGGGGCCATCATCACAATGTCGAATTCTCCCACCAAGCCGGAAGCCGTTGCCAGCGCCATCCGCTCGGTACCGTAGAGGTTGCCGCTGTGGAGCGCATAGATGAGGAGCGGCTTTTCAGTCAAAGACTACCTCCAGAGCTTTCATCGCCAAAGCCACGGCGCCGCCCATTTCGGAGTCGGCGGGGCCTCGCCCGTCTCAAACTCAACCTTCGCCCTGCTTCCAAATCCCCCGCCCGCCAGGATATCCACCTTGTTCACCACCAGCGAAACCGCTTTGGGCTGCACGCGCTCCAACGTCTTCGCGGCGGCCTGCAATTCGGGTCTGGTGACGGCATTGGCCTCGACAATCAGCACAGTCACATCAGCGGCACGGGCGATTAATTCGGCATCGGCCGAAACCAGCAGCGGCGGAAGATCGATCAGGATCGCGCCGTAGGTCGACGCCGCATCCTTCAACAGGGAAATCAGGTTCAGCAAGTCCGGCAGCGCGGTCTCGCTCTCCACATCGCCGACAGGGATATGGTCCGGCAATTCATCGTCACCGGGAACAATCGCGGCGTCCAAGTGGTCGCCCCCGCGGAGCACTACCGTTAGGCCACGCGCCCCGGCACTCCGGTACCGGGCATCGGCGCGGTACGCATTCGCCTCCACCGCCAGAGTGGCAACACCAACCCGGGTCAGCGCCCGCGCCAATTCCGTCACAATCGTCGTGGTCCCGCCGCCCGCTTTCACGGACGTGAATGCAAAGATCCGGCTGCCATGGGTCTGGATCTCCTGGATGATCCGGCTACCCAACCGGTGCACTTGCTCCACGGCGAAATCGGGTCCCGCCTGGCTCTTTTTCAACAGCCAGCCAGTGGCCTCGATTCCCATCACGGCCTCGGCGTCCCCCGGAAGGTGCAGGCGTGGATCGAGAATGTCGACAGCCGTTGGTGCAATCAAGCCCAGCAGCAATCCGGCCAAGATTGCCATGGCGAGCAGTTTCGTCTTGCCCCCCTTGATGGGATCTCCCGGTTGCCGAGCTTCCGAAAATAGGCGCACAAACCCCGGTGCGCGTCGTTCCAAAGACAGGAAGCTGACCCGTTCCTCGATACTGTCCTGGCGCTTGCGGGCCCGGTCGATATCGAGACCCAGAGTGCGCCCTTCCTGATACTTTGTGGTGAACCACGAGGCTTGCGAGGCCTGCGCGTCCACTTCGTCGGACAGCTTCTTCACCACTTGCGCCGAACGGAAGGCATCGCTCTGGCGCTGACGCAGGATCATGCTGGAGAACTCCTTCAGCAGCCCCTTGTAAATCCGCTCGCGCTCTTTTTCCAGTTCCGCAATTTCTCGCTCCGCCGCTTTCCGCCCCGGGTGTTCCGGCGAAAGACCGCTCGACGCGGTCAGCAGCGTCGAACGCCGCTGGTTGAGGTTGGATTGGATACTGGTCAGCGCAGGATCCTTGCTGGCCAAATCCTGTGCATAGGCTTCGAGCGACCGGGGACCGGACTTGCTGGCCGGATCGACCGCATCGAACTGGGCCTGCGACTCGATCCGCGCCCGAACGGCCGCCGCGAGCGCCTCCTTGGCATCCACCAACAGCCGATCGTACGGATTTACGTAGTTATCGGTAAACGTGGTGACGCCCAACTCCTGGGCAAGTTCAGTCCGTTTGGACTGCTTCTCCTCAATTTCCTTCTGCAGCCGGGCCCGGTCCTCGTCCAAGTTCTGCAACCGCTGGTCGCTGGCAAAAAACTCTTCAACCTTGGATTTCTCCAGAAAGACCTTCACCACAGTGTTGACCATCTCGGCCAACCCCTCGCGTTTGTCGCCCTGCAAAGTAACCACGATCTGGTAGGTGTCGGGAATGGGGGAAATGTCCAAGGCACCCTGTAACCGCTCCACGGCGTGCCGTTGCGTTTCACCCTTGTTGACCACGGCGGACTGGAGGGGCCCCAGCCGTTTCAACGAATCCTCAACAATATCGAACCGGTTGATTGTCCTTACCTGCTGTTGAACATACTCCCTGTACTGCGTGTTCGACTGGAGTTCGAATTCCTTCGCATCCTGAAGATTGGCTTGGAACCGGGGCGATACATAGATGACAGCCGCTGCCGCATACACCGGCTTGCCCTTGATGAACGCCAAGGGAACGCCCAAGGCACTCACAACCAGCACGACCATGAATGCAAGGAACGGATGCCGCTTCAGGCTGGCAACGGGATCCGGACGCGTTCGAACAGCCCCCGGCTTGCTGGTTGACGCCGCAGCATCGCCTTGGCCCCCGTCCACTGGGGGTGCCGGTGCAGCCGGGAGAGCGGATTTTGCCGTTTCTTCCATTATTTGACCGTGCTATAGAGGATCGCGAATCCGGTGATCGGGGCCGCCTTCTGCAGCACATAGGCAAACTTCGCCAAGCCCTTCTTCGGCACGAAGATGATATCCCCCTCCTCCATCGCCATGTTCAAATCCTTCTTGCCCGCTAAAATCTGCTTCATGGAGATTTCCCGCTGCCCAATTCCGGACCGTATGTGGGCAATATGGACTTGGTCGCCGTCGTCCGTGGCCCCGCCAGCTTGGCTGTAGGCATCCAGGAACGACATGTCCGCAGTCAACCGATAGGCACCTGGATGGGCCACATCACCCAGAACATACACCAAGCGGTCGTCGGCGTCCGGCAGGTACACCAGATCGTCCGGAGCCAAGCGAATATTCAAAGCCAAATTGCCCTGTGACACCAGCGGGCGCAGGTCGATCCACACAATCTTGTCCGTACCCCGGAAAATGGCGCACCGCACCAAGCCTGCCTTTTCCGCGCCGGATCCACCGACGGGCAAACTACCCGCGCGCGTCAAAACCTGCATCAGGTTGGGCTGTTTTTCAAATTCCAAGGCCCCGCCCGTCGTCACCCTGCCCAGCACATAGATGTGGTACGACGTGTAGCGGTCGACACGAACAGTTACCGCAATCTCCGAATAGTACTTCAGCAGCGCGGTCCGAACAGCATCCTGCGCACCCTCGCGGGTCAGGTTCGCCAAAGTGATGCTCCCGACGACGGGCAGAGTGATCCGACCGTCGGGTCCTATTATATGTTTTCCCGAAAGCTCCGGCCGGGTCCAGACCTCGACAAAGATCTCGTCCCCCTGCCTGAGTGTGTAGACCTCAATAGGAGGAGCCTCGAACGCCTTCACCATCTCCTCCGTGCTG
>CAITMP010000746.1 GCA_903893525.1 uncultured Acidobacteriia bacterium
GACCCCCTTGCCCGCATTCGACCCGACCCCAAGCAGGCTCCAAGCGGCTGGCACGTTCACCAGTTGCACGGCGCGGTCGAGCGTGGGGCGGAAGTCGGGGTCGCGAACAATGTATCGGACGCCGGGGACCTTCCGCAATTCGGCAAGATCTACCGGCTCCGCCGAGACAAACATGGCGTTGACGAGCCGGTGGGCCTCGCCGTGGACCGTGGCGCGCCGCGCCATCAATTGGGATCGGTGCGTCGCGGTGGGCGTGGAATTCAGCACCACGATATAGCGAACGGGTTCCGCCGCGGCGCTGGAGACTCCAAGCGAGATGGCGGCCAACAGGACTACCGACTGGAAAGTTTTCATTTAGAAGAAGACCCGGTACAAGGTTGCGGCGATCGCGTGTGCCACCATGCTGGTCTGAACGCTCTTGGATTCCCGCCACGCCAACCCGCACCAAACGCCGAACACGGTCGCCACAATCGCGAACCGCCAATTCGGAAATGCCCCGTGGAATGCCAGATGCGCCGAACCGAACACAATGGACGTGACGGCCAGCGCAACCCATCGGTTGCGTGTCCATTCCTCCAGCCAATTTTGGAGCAGACCCCGGAAGATGAATTCCTCCGAAACCGTCACCACCCAAAGGATACCCAGGAATTGCGGGATCGCAGTCCAGAGTTTCGGATTTGCCTTCGGCGTCCAGAGTCCGACCGCCTGGAGGGCGATCAGCGAGGCAATCGCCATCGGTACGGACCATTTCACACCGTCCAACCATTCGCGGCGGGTGGGCAGGAATCGGAATTCCGCCGTTATGCCGCCCCTGCTGACGAAGAGCGCAGTGGCCGAGGCGCGGATCAGCATCAGATGTCCCAAGGTGGAGACGCCGAGTTTCGGGATCGGGCTGGGGTAGATGCGGTCGAAGATCTTCGAAAGCAGTATGGCCGCCACCAGCACCAAGTACAGCAAGTCCGTGGACCGGCTGGAAGGCAGCACGCGGAACCAGAACGAGAGCAGCAGGGCCAATCCGGCCAGAAGCAACAAACAGTCGGGCTCGAACAATCCCATGGGAACGGTATAGACAAGGTAGGGCAGCACGCACGATGCAGCCAGCAGCCACGGATTGGCGATTCGCCTGACGGGCAGCGACGCGGAAAGATAGAATGGGAATTCGACGAGAAAGGCGGCTGCGATTGGAAGCGCCGTCAACGCCGGTATGCCTTTGAATTGCGCAAACACAAGCGCCGCAAGGCCCAATGCGACCCACCCCAAGCCCAATCCGACGGGAAATGCGACCCGTTTGGACTCGGGCATGTCTGGCATTGGCCTCATAATACCATTCCTCGGAGTGCTTTTCGCCATTTGCCCCCTATCTGTGTTCGCCGCCGACCCGCCTTCAAACCTTGCGAAAAAGGTTGCAGCGCGGGAGTCGGCCACCGCCGAGGAGCGCAGCCACTATTTCTATACGCAGTCGGTGCGGCTGCAGGAGATGGACGGGCGCGGCCGGCAGGCTGGCGAGTATTCCGAAACCCGCGAGGTGATCTTTTCCCCGACCGGCGAGCGGACGGAAAAGTTTGTCGGCGAACCGCAATCGCGGCTACGGGATCTGGTGATGACGCCGGAGGATTTTTCGGACATCCGGGATATCCAGCCTTTCGTGATGACGTCCGAACAACTCTGGAACTACGACGTGGACTACAAGGGCGAGGAGCCTGTCGATGGTGTCGGCCCTGCCGGTGAAACGTGCTGGGTGCTCCGCATCAGGCCGAAGCATCTGCTTTCCGGCCAGCGCCTGTTCGACGGCATGCTTTGGGTGCGCCAGGAGGACTTTTCGGTGGTGCGGAGCGAGGGCCAGGCCGTGCCGCAGATCGTGACCGGGAAGAAGGAAAACCTGTTTCCACGGTTTACCACCACGCGCAAGCTGGTGAACGGCTTTTGGTTTCCGACGGTGACCTCGGCGGACGATACTCTCTATTTCCGGGCCGGGCCCGTGCGGGAGAAGTTGACGATCCGGTACAACAACTACCGGAAATTTGGCTCGGAAGCCACGATTACGTTCGAGAAGTAGATCGGCTCTTGTTGCAATAATTGATCCGTCGCAAGGGCTCAGAGGTGTACCATTCTCGTTGGGAGACTCTACATGGGATCGGTCGCAGCCATTTTCATTGCGCTTTTCGCTGGGATATTTGTAGCTGTCTTCTGTATTTTTCTTCCGTTCATGATGTCGGGAAAGCAATGGAGCGCAGAGCAGGACAAGGCTCGCGCGCTACGTATGGCGGAGTACAGGATGAATGCACGACTCCTGAGACTCAATATTTGATCGTTCCCACTCAGGTTCTACCCCTGCGCCATGCGTTCCAGCACCGACCAGAAATCCGGGAACACCTGGTCCACAACCTCGGCCTCCTCCATGGTCGATGGTCCATCGGTTCGTAACGCCGCCACGCCGCAGGCCATCGCGATCCCATGGTCCCCGAACGAATCGAATGCGGCGGGCTGGAACTTCTGCTTGCCCGGAATCCGCATTCCGTCCGGCGTCAACTCCAACTGAACGCCCATGCGGGCGAAGTTTTCAGCCAAATTTCCCAGCCGCCCAGCCTCCGCCAGCCGCCATTCCGCAGCGTCGCGGACCACCAGCCCGCGCTCCGAAACCGCCCCGAGAACCGCAAGTGCCGGCAGTTCGCCCGCAAGTTCCAAGGCCGTCAAGCCGTCCATCACGCCGCCTTGGATTGGGGTTTGCTTCACTTCGATGTCGCCGAGCAGCTCGCCGTTCACTGACTCGATCCGCATCACCCGAATTCGCGCGCCAATGGAGAAAAGGAAATCCAGCAGGGTGGATCGGGTCGGGTTGAGTCCAACGTTCCGGATTACCAGCTGCGAGCCCGGCACCAGCAGCGCCGCAACCACGAAATAGGCGGCGAGCGAGAGATCGCACGGCACCACCAACTCCCGGCCTTCCAGTTTCGGACGGCCCTCCAACGTGATCACCCGACGCACGGATTTCACATCCCCACCCAGCGCGCGAATGGCGATTTCGGTGTGGTCGGGCAGCATGGATGGCTCCCGAACAACGGTCTGGCCATCCGCGAACAGTCCATGGAACAATTCCGCGGACTTGGGGGTCTTGGGCAGCGGCAGGTGGGCGAGCAGGGAAGCATCCAGTCCGCGGCCATGGATGGTGACCGTGGTGCCGTCCACCTCCATGCCGATGCCAACATCCCGCAGCTTCGCCAAAATTGCAAGGGAATCCGAGCCCGTGGCGAAATTGGTGATCTTCGATGTGCCCTCGGCGAGCGACGCCACGAGTGCCAAGTTATGGGAAATGGATCTGTCACCCGGCAGCGCGACTGCGCCGGAAACCCGTGCGACGGGCTGGATTGTTTGTGTCAAATCCTATGGTAGCTACTCGCCGGATTTCAAATACGACCAGCCATCCTCTTCTTTCCGGACCACTTCGGCGACGCCCGAATCCACCTGTCCAGCGAACGGCAGTAGGTCCGCCGTCACCACTTTCCGCTTCCGCATCGAGTTTTGACAGGCCACCAGCTTCACGCCGCTGTCGTTGAGCGCCTTCAGCCGGTCCGCCGCCGGGGTTTTTGCCGTGACGATCAACTCCAAGCCCTTGCCGAAGCAGACCACTTCCACGTCCACAGGCTCGGGGGCGAAGGCTTTGCGCATGTTTTCGATGTTGCCCATCACCTGGTCCCAAGCCTCGGGGCCGGAATTGACTTCGAAAACCACGCGGTGGTGCTTGGCTTTGGCTGTAGTGGCCTGGGGGATGGCGGCCAGGGCCAGTGCCAGGGCGAGTCCGACTGCCGTTAGGAATGTTTTCTTCATTGGGGTTCTCCTGTTGGACTATTTCGCGAAGCGCTTGAAAAAGCTGTCATCGTTCCAGTGCGGGCGCACGGGATCATCCGCCACGCGGCGCATCAGGCCGAAGATGATGCGGTCGAACTTTGCGGCGGATTCCTTGTCGACGGGCTGGTTCAGATCGTCGGCCGGTTTGTGGTATATCGTTTTGACCCACTCCTGGCGGATCTTCTCCTCGGGCGAGCCGAATTCGTACCCGAACTTGAAGGCCAGGGCCGGGATGCCTTGGCGGATGAAGCTGTACTGGTCGCTGCGGATGAAACGGTTTTGTTCCGGTTCGCGGTCGGTCTGCACTTCCACGCCTTCCTCCTTGGCGGCCTCCTTGACCACCGCCCCAAGGGAGGATTCCGCCAAGCCCTGCACTTCCAATACTTTGAGATTATAAAGTGGAAGAAACATATCAAGGTTGATGTCGGCTACGATCTGCTTCTGCGAGAGCACCTTGCCCCCGACGCCCGTCGGATGGGCGGCGAAATAGTGTGAGCCAAGCTCTCCTTTCTCCTCTGCCGTCACAGCGACGAACAGCAGAGACCGCTTCGGCTTGACGCCGGATTCGTGGAACAGGCGGGCCACTTCCAGCACGCTGGCGACTCCCGAGGCGTTGTCCATCGCGCCGTTGTACAGTGAATCGCCGTTGACCGCCCTACCGGTACCCAAGTGGTCCAGATGCGAGGAAAAGACGACGTATTCGTCTTTCAGCTTGGGGTCCGAGCCCGGTAGGACTGCGACCACGTTGGGGGCTTCCACGGTGGCGGTAGTGAAACTCGCCTTGGCGCGCAGCTGGGCTTGCAGCGGGAAGCTGGGCAAGGGCGAGTTTGCCGAGGCAAGTTTCAGGATTTCGTCATAGGTGTGCCCGGAACCGGCGAAGAACTTCTCGCCGCCGCCACGTGCGATGGTGGCCGCGATCTGCATGCCGGCGGCATCGCGCAGAGCCGGTTCGGCAAGATTGAATGATGGCATCGGGGGCTGGCCACCCCTTCCTCCACCAAGTCCTCCAGCAAGCCCTCCACCAGCAAGCCCTCCGCCAGCAGGCCCTCGTCCGCCACGCCCAGCAGTTGCTGCATCGCCACCGGGCAGCGGCACACGCGGGTTCGCAATCGTCGCACTGCCGATGGCCCCAGCCCTCTTCAGCGCTGCCCAGCGTTCCGCGCCGGAGGAGTAGTGCGATTTCACGTTGCCGGAGACCTGCGCCGGACCGGGGGCATTCACATAGACCGCAATCTTGCCCTTCAGGTCGACCCCGGCCAGATCGTCGTACTTGGCTTCGGGAATCGTCAAGCCGTAGCCAACGAAAACCATCGGGGCCGTGATCTCGCCTAGCCCCTCGCCCCGGCTCCCCAGCGTGGCTTCCTGCCCCCACGCCAACGGTTCGGCCACCCCGCCGCGAACCAGCGCCAGGCTGGATTCGCCCTCCACCATGGTCCGGGTTTCGAAACGGACGGGTTGTTCATAGCCACCTGAGCCGCCGGGTTTCAGGCCCAGTCGTTCGAACTGGCCAGCGACGTAGGCCGCAGCCTTGCGGTATCCCTCGCTGCCGGTGTTGCGGCCTTCGAGCTTGTCGTCGGCGAGGAACTGGATGTGGGCCCACCAAAGTTTCCCCTCGGCGGCATAGTCGGTTGCGAAAAGGGATGCTGTGGTCAGTACGAGGAGGCCGAGTGGTTTCTGGATGGACATATGTGGAGTTGCCTGATCCCTACAGGAATAGCACGCCCGTCGGCGGATGCGCGGAAGTGGGCAAGAAGCCTCCAAAATCTCCCCTTGACTGGACACCGGGAATCTGCAAAAGTAGAGTCTCAAGGGCGAATAAAAGGCGAACATGGGAGCTGCGCTTCTTCAAATCCGGGCAGAACTCGAAGCGCGCTTCGAGGCTCCGCTCGACTTCCGCAAACGTCCCGATGCCGGTCTGCTGAAGACCGGTATCGAGGCCATCGACCGGCTCACATCGGGAGGTTTTCCACGCGGGTCCCTCAGCGAGATCTGCGGACCGGATTCGAGCGGCCGGACGGCACTCTCCATCTCGCTGCTGGGCGAGGCGACGCGGGCGGGTGAGTTTTGCGCCTGGATCGACGCGGCAGGGGCATTCGATCCCGCCTCCGCCGCCGAAGCCGGGACTGTACTGGAGCGGCTGCTGTGGGTGGATTGCCGTGGCAATGCCGAGCACGCATTGAAATCATTGGACTTGCTGCTGCAAGCGGGTGGGTTCGGGCTGTTGGTGCTGGATTTGGCGGACACCCCGGAGCGCGAGGCGAGGCGGATCCCATTGGCGTCCTGGTTCCGGCTGCGCCATGCGGCGGAGCGGACCGGAGCTGCGCTGGTCGTGCTGGAGAAGACGATCAATGCGCGTTCCTGCTCCGCCATCCAACTGGAAATGCGGCAGAAGAGCCCGGTGTGGGTGGGAAAACTGCTGCGAGGTCTGGAGACCAAGGCGGAGAGCCGGAAGCACTACCAGATGCAGCACCAGGTGCGGACGGCGGAATTCTGGGCGGAGCGGTAGGCCATGTTTGCCAGCCTCCATGCCCCCGGCAACCTCGGCATCCTTATAGAGTGCGCGCGCGGCTTCTCCCCCCACATCGAGGAGCTGCCGCCCGATGCGGTTGTTTTCGACATTCGCGGTCTGGGCTCGCTTTTTGGACCGCCCGAATCGCTCGCCCAGGAAATCGCGCGCAGGGTGGGCGTACCTGCAAACATCGCTATAGCCCCCAATCCCGATGCCGCCGTGCATGCCGCGCGCGGGTTCCGTGGGGTCACAATCGTCCAGCCGGGCAGGGAAGCGGCAACTCTGGCACCGTTGGCTGTGAATCTGCTCACCGGTTCCCCGGAAGTGGCCGAACTTCTGCACCTCTGGGGCGTCCGCACCTTCGGCGATTTCGCCAAGCTCCCCCCGTTGGGTGTGGCCGCCCGGCTGGGTGACGAGGGCGTCGAACTGCAGCGCCTTGCCTGCGGCCTGGGTTACCGGGGACTGCGGGAGATGGTCGATCCGCTGGAATTCGAAGCGGATCTGGAACTGGAATACCCCGTCGAGCTGCTGGAGCCACTGGCCTTCATCCTCGCGCGGCTGTTGAACGATGTTTGCGGCCGGCTTGGCGGACGGGCCTTGGCGACGAGTGAAATCCGGTTGCGGCTGGATTTGGAACAGGGTCCTGCGCACGAAACTGTACTGCGTTTGCCTGTGCCGATGCTGGACCAGCGGGCGTTCCTGCGGATGCTGCAGCTGGATCTAAACGGGCGTCCTCCGGCGGGTCCTGTGGTGAAGGTGCACATCGCGGCGAATCCGGTGAAACCGCGCCGGACGCAGCACGGCCTATTCACACCGACCTCGCCCGAGCCCGAAAAACTGGAGTTGACGGTGGCCCGTGTGAGGCACTTGGTGGGCCAGAACAACGTGGGAACGCCGGAGATCCGCGATACCCATCGACCCGATGCATTCGACATGCGCGCCTTTGCGCCAAGTTCCAGCGCATCCGACAAGCCTGTTGCGGTCTTGGAGCGACCCGCAGATGCCGTACCCCGGCTCAGTCTGCGCCGCTTCCGTCCGCCGCGTCCGATTCAAGTATTGATGGTGAACCAGCGTCCGACGCGGGTGATTACTGGCGCTGTTTCCGGGACAGGTGTTGCCGGTCGAATTCTAATGGCGAAGGGGCCGTGGCGGACGTCGGGCGACTGGTGGCGCGGTTCGGAGCCCTTGGCCATGTCCTGGAACCGCGACGAATGGGATGTGGCGATGGAATCTGGGGGGCTGTACCGGTTCCACTTGGATGTGGATTCGGGGAGGTGGTTTGCGGAGGGGACTTACGATTGAATTCGCTTTTCACCCTACCGCGCGTTTTCCATTACGGTGCGGAGGATGCCGTTGATTCTGGCCGAGTAGCCTTTGCCGTACGCCATGAGCCAATCGTAGACGTCCTTGTCGATTCTTGCGGCGACAAGAACCTTTGGAGACCGGCGCGCGTGGACGGCTACTGGAGTCGATCCTCGTCCCGTGGACTCGAGACTGGCACTTGGGACATGACCGCCAGGAACTTCTCATAGCTGCCGCAGGCCGCCCTCTCCTTGAGCCATTCAAACTCCGCAACCCGGTCTTCCAGCGTTGCGGCGAACATTTCGTGAACCGACACTCTCTCGGCCGCCGCCACGTCCACTGCGCGGCGGTACAGGTCATCGGGGATACTCACGGTCAAGTTCATTTGTTTGCTCCAATAATGCTCAGAAGTTCGCTGGGGTACAGTGTGGCAATGCCGTAGCGGTCGGCTCCTCGGAAGTCCTTGGTGTTAAACGTAACGATGGGCGACCGGGCACGCACCGCAACTTCCAGAATACGATCATCATCCGGATCCGGCAAGACCGGCCTGCACCGGAAATGGATCTGGACCAGCCGGGCCCGGCTGCAAACGTAATCAATGAACTCGTCCATCTGGCGGAAATTAAAACCCATTTCGCGGCTGAGGCGCTTCAGAACCATCTCGTATTCCAATGCGAGGGCAGGAGAGACCACTGGACGCCACAGACCAGCCTCCATGGTTTGCAATAACCGGTGCGATGCTCCCTGACTGGATCGCAATCCAGCGACGAGGATATTTGTATCGAGGACAACTTCGAGCACAATTCTGAATCGTCCCACACCAACAATCTCACAGGCACCCGAACAAGGTCAAACCACGAGCTTTCGACGGGCGACTCTTACGAGTTCGGCGGGGACGGAGCTTCTCCTGCCTGATTCGTCAGACCATGTATTTGTAGCTATAATTGCCAATATCTGGAGTGTTTCTGTGCTAAAATCTTTCCTCAGTGACTCCAAGTCCTCGTCGAGGAACTCATGGTCCGGTCCGACCCAAGCATTGTGGTAGTCGGCTAGCTCACCCAGCGCGTCCCTGCTAAAACTTCCCCCTGCGAAGTTAAATGTCCGAAGGAATCCGATTGATCCGCTGCTGGGCACTGTCGCCATGAATTTGCGGAACATGTTGCGGTCAGCTTCAACTCTAGGAGTGTGGTTTGCAACGGGCTGGGTGCGGCCTAGGTGCTGAAATGCCGCTTCCTCGGCATTTTTCTTCCATTCGCGTAGTAGCTCGACGGGAAATTTTTCGGCGTCATTGTCAATCAGTTTGGCATGAACCCCGCACATCCAGATTCCATTGCTTGCGTCGCGACGCTGCTCGTCAGTGAGTGTCGCGTCATATCTTGCCGCACCGCGGTTCGCGGCGGTTATGTGTGCTGCCTCTCCGACATTCACCGCCTTGTCCGTATCGACCCCCCTCGGGCCCTTCGTCTGCGCTCTGCAGTCGGGATGTGAACACAGACTATTTACACGATCAGCAAGCGTCCGTTTTGTTTTATCGTCGAACTTGGGCCCCATCAGTCCAGTATGGCATCGTTGCCTTGAGCCCTAGAGGGTATCCGTGGCAATGAGCTAACCCTTTGAGATCAATACCCAATCGAGACCGTGGCTACCAAGCCTCCGTGCGAATCCCTACTACCCGAATGAATTCCCGCTGGTTTCTCGTCACCAAGACAAGATCCCGTGCAAGCGCTATGGAGGCAATCATCATATCGTTGGCTCCAATCGGTGTTCCGGCCCGTTCCAGTGATGCGCGAATCAGGGCGTAGTGTTCGGATGCCGCGTCGTCAAACGGAACAGATTCAAAGGGTTGGAGCAATTGCCGGAACCCGTGGAGGTTGGTTTCCACACGCTCGCTCTTGCGGGCACCAAACATCAACTCTGCCCGCACCACGCTGCAAACCAAGATTTGTTCCGGTGCAAGCCGGGCCAACCGGTCCACCAACGCATGTTCATTTCGGGCCAAACCGATCCAAATATTGGTGTCGAGGAGGTATCGTCTCATTTCCTCAGACCCCTACAGATTCAGCGACTCAACCGGGTCGGCCACCAAGTCGGCAGGTTCCTCGAAATCAGGTGATAGGAAGCCACAGACACGGTCAAAGTAGCCAACAGGCCATTGTGCTGTTTGCCGCTGTTGGTTCAACAAGGCCAACACGTAGCGGGACAGCGGCTGCCCGACCTTCCTGGCTTCCTGCCTCAGCCCGTCCGCCAAGTCATCTGGAAGGTATAGATTTAGGTGCGCCACTCATCTAATTATAGCAAGTATACTTGCCTATCAATTCCAAGCTTCAGCCATCGATCAGGGGTCGAGCCGCTCCCAAAGCTTCCGCTCCACCGGATACGGGTCGTTGACGATCCTGCAATCCGAATCGATCTCCATCGTGGCCCGCGATTGCGCGTTGTAGACCGGCCAATCCGGCTGACCTTTCGCTGCGGGCCTGCCGGTCCGGGCGAAGGTGCTCCACATTTCCGCCATGTTGTGGGCAGCCTTCACCGACTCCGGGCGGGAGATCGACATCAGCTCACCGGTATTTCCACCCTGCTGCCCGGCAGGCGCAACGTTGTAGAACTTGTATGTGATCTCCATCGCGTGCGGTGTGCCCATTTTGTGCTGGGTTCCCGGGATCAGCGACTCGTTTTCATGTTTAAAAACATACATGTACGCCGGGGCTCCGCGCTGTGCCGATTTGCGTTCGGCAATGGTCCCGGCTCCGATTCCGATCATGCGCGCCGTAGTGATGGCGATGTAGAGGTCCGAGGGAGAAGCATCCGGACGGCTCTTCCGGTACCCTTCGAAAACCGCATCGGCATTCGAGGTGAATTCCTTGGAGAGACGCTCCTTGAGTGACTCCTCGGTGAGGCTGTAGACCTCCGTGTTCCGCTGCTGGTTGAAGAAGAACACGGTTTCGTCGCGGTTGTAGCCAACGATCAGCGGTTTGTCCTTGGAGATGGAAGGCGCTTCGGGATCGAACGGATGCCGTGGAAGAACCGTCCCGTCCACGACTGGTCCGAATCCTCCCGGACGTGAGCTGCCGCCCATTCCTTTTCGTCCGCCGTTCATACCGAGTGGTCCCCCACCGCTCCGGCTAAGCGCGGTCTGTGCCTGCATGAGCTTTTCAGCCGGAACCTCCAGTAGCTTCCGCCACTCACTCTTTTCCAGTCCCAGTTCCTTCAGCGTCATCAGCGTCGTTTCCGCAGCTGAGTCGCGCGGCATCATGCGGATGCCTGGGCCGCTTTCAATGGACGCCTTGTTGAAGTAGGGCGCGGTCGAGGGCATGGAGTACAGGCAGGATGTTTTCGCCCCTCCGCCGCTTTCGCCGAAGATCATCACGTTGCCAGGGTCGCCACCGAAAGCCTCGATGTTCTCCCGAACCCACTTCAGCCCGTCACGGATGTCGAGGAGTCCCTGATTGCCGGAGGTGGCGTACTCTTCACCACCCAGATCACCCAGGTAAAGATAGCCGAAGATTCCCAAGCGGTGGTTCGTGCTGACTACAACCACGTCGAAGGTGCGCGCAAGATTGCCTCCATCCTGGTAGCTGGAGGCCGCCGATCCGGTGGTGAATCCGCCACCGTGGCTGTAGAACATCACAGGCCGCTTGCGGTTGTCGGCAGCGGGGGTCCAGACGTTCAGAAAAAGGCAATCTTCGTCCTGTGCAGGTTCATTGCGCCGCTGGCCCGGTTGCCATGAAGGAGCGCCAAAGCTCAGGGAATCGCGGACGCCTTCCCATGGCTTGGGGGCGGGGGCTCCCTTGAAGCGATTTGCACCGGAAATCCCGCCACCATAGGGAATCCCCTTGAACGTGGTCAGGTTGCCGGTTCGGGCACCCC
>CAITMP010000747.1 GCA_903893525.1 uncultured Acidobacteriia bacterium
ATCTTACCGGCGAGGCCAAGACCATGAATCTTGCACTCAGCGAAGGCTGCAGAATTGGGAATCCGAATCGAATCCAGTACGATTGGCAGGACAATCCGAATAAATACACCAAGGAATCGCGTGACAGCGCCATCCTGAGCGACGCACTGGCTGCCTCCACGGGTGGCACCCTCGAGCCCGTATTGGCGCAGGGTGCGGCGCATTTCGAGGACCTCGATCATCTCCTGCGCGTGCAGACCCTCGCGCATTTTGAAGGTCATCTGTCCCGCGCCCGGCATGAATTGGTGGAAGTATACGACGCGCGGGCAGTAGGTCCACTGTCGCAGCTCGGTTACGGGCAGAAGTTCCATCATTCCCCTTGCTTCATTCGCCTTGCTTTATTCCCCTTGCCTGAGGACGCGGAGCTTTGGCAACAGGTCCGCCGGGCGGGTTCCGTTGGCGGCCTTCAACGCATCGGCATCGCGACGGTATTGTTCGAGGACCCACATCTCGGCCAAGTCTGCCTCGCAGACGGGCAGCAGCCGGATACGGGCGGATTCGTCGCCGATCTCGCCGCGCAGTTTGAGTGAGAGCTCCTGTCGGCGGTTGCGGTTGAGTTTGCCGAAGAATGCGCTGAACTGGATGCGTTGGAGTCCGTAGTCCAGACAGATTTCGGAGACGCGGGTGCGGATGCGGTCGTTTTCGATGTCGTACAGCAATATGACAGACACCTCGGGGCTGCCCTTGCCTACAAGGACTGGGCGAAGGACGCTGCTGTAGCGGTTTGTTCGTGCCATATGTGAGGTGCCGATCCGTTTCTTATGGAAGCTCCCGAGCCTCGCCCGCCTACCATTGAAAGGCAAAGGGGCGGTATTCCCGGTGGCCGCGCATGGCGGCAGCGGCGAGGCGGGCCTGCATTTGGATGATGGAGCGGACTTCATGGTCCTTGCCCCTGTGGCGCTCGCGGGTGTTCAGTCGCAGGAGGACGCGGGCTGCGACCTCCTCCTTCGAGGCGGCGTCGAGCATGTCGTTGACCAGCCGGAGGCGACCGCCCTTGTTGAGCCATGTGAGGATCGCGCGGTCCACGACGGGTTGGCGGAACTCCTCGACGAGGTCGAGGACCATGGATGGCTTGCCGCTGCGGTCGACGTGCATGAAACCGGCGAAGGGTTCGAGGCCGGCGTTCATGGTAGCACCCCAGACGTGAGAGTAGAGGATAGCGTAGCCGTAGTTGAGGGCGGCGTTTACGGGGTCGGCAGGACCGGGCGGACGACGCCCATCGAAAGAGACCTCGTCGGGGAGCATGGTTTGGATTCGCTGCCAGTAGAGTCGGCCGCCGGTTCCTTCGAGGCCGAGGAGAACGGGGCGAACGGAATCGGCGGATTGGCAATTACTGTATGAATTATCAAATATTGTGATAGTTGTGCCACTAACACGCTTCCAGTCTAAACAAATCGCCATGGTTGCGTCCCTCTCCGAGGCAGGGATTTGGACACCCCAAGTTGTCAGCAGGCGCAGCCAAGGGGCAGATCTTGCCGGTTCGATTCAGCCGGGAGCTGCGGGAATGGATCGCGGCGTCAGCGGCGAACAGGGCCCAACCGTTTCGGAGGGATTGGCGGCACCGTCAACCGCGGGTTGGAGATATCACGCCTCAATCCAATTTCAAGTTAGATACCCCCGGCACGCAAAGCAGTCGGTCCCGCTGCTATCCTGAAGTTTTGCCGTCACATTTCACGGAGTCCCATCGTTGAACCGTATCCTACTCGCATTCAAAGCTTTTTTTGCCCTCTTGTTTTCGGGGAAGCTCCCCACGGACGTGATCTCCGCCCTCGGACTGATCGAGCGGGCCTCCGCCCCGAAGCCAATGCCGGTCGCGCCGCCGAAACCCGAGATCAAGGCGGCGGACGGTGCACTCCAGCTTCTCGGCATGCTGCAGCGCGATGCCCGAATCCTGGATTTCTTCATGGAGGACCTCTCGCCCTACAGCGATGAACAGATTGGAGCCGCAGCCCGCGACGTCCATGGCAGCACGCGCGAAGTCCTAATCCGTGCCTTCGCCCCCGTTCCCGTCATTGACGCCGTTGAGGGCAGCTCGGTATCGGCCCCATCAGGGTCGGTCGCCATGGTGAAATTCATCGGCAATGTCCCGGCAACCGGGACGCCGTCCGCCGGACTGCTTCGCCACCGCGGCTGGCGCGCCAGCACTACAACCATCCCGCAATTGAACACGAGCCAGAACCTGTCGATCCTCGCTCCGGCCGAAATCGAAGTGGAGTAGGTTGTGCCGCAAGCACGGTATTCGATCGGCATTGACCTTGGCACCACCAATTGCGTGCTGGCGTATGCCGAGATCTCTGACAATCCCCAAGTTTCGATCGCCCAAATCCCGCAGTTGAGCGCGGCCAACGAGGTGTCGGCCAGTCCACTGCTGCCGTCGTTCCTCTATATCCCCGGTGAACGCGACTTCCCGCCGGGCTCCACCGCCCTGCCTTGGGACGCACAACCGCGTTACGTGACAGGCAAACTGGCGCAGCGGCGTGGGGCGGAGGTTTCCAGCCGACTCGTTTCCTCTGCCAAGAGTTGGCTGTCGTACTCCTCCGTGGACCGCACGTCCGCGCTGCTCCCTTGGAAGGCCCTCGAAGGCATCCCGCGAATTTCCCCCGTGGAAGCCTCGTCGGAATACCTGAAGCACCTCCGGTCCGCGTGGGACATGGAGCATCCGGACGCGCCGCTCGCCGAACAACAGGTTCTGGTCACGGTCCCGGCATCCTTCGATGCCATTGCCCGTGATCTGACCCACCGTGCAGGCGAGGCCGCCGGATTCCCCGAACTCACCTTGCTCGAAGAGCCCCAGGCCGCTTTTTACGCGTGGCTCGACCGGCATCCCGACTGGCGGTCACGCGTCAACGAGGGCGATCTGATCCTCGTAATCGACATCGGCGGAGGCACCACCGATTTCACGCTCGTCTCGGTCACCGGCCGCGACGGCCAACTGGATTTGGAGCGCGTCGCAGTTGGCGAACACATCCTGCTGGGCGGCGACAACATCGACTTGGCATTGGCGCATGTTGTGGCGGCGGAAATCACGGCCAAGGGCACCAAGCTGGACGCCTACCAGATGCAGGCGCTGTGGAACAACTGCAGGATCGCCAAGGAGAAGCTCCTCGACCCCGAAAATAGCTCGGACGAGATACCGGTAACGATTCCCGGACGGGGTTCCAGCCTGATCGGCGGCACCATCCGCGCCCGGCTGACCCGCGACCACGTCGAACAGGTGCTGGAAGGTTTCCTGCCAATCGTGGAGAGCACTGAAAGCCCGACCGGCGGCCGGCGGGCAGCTTTGCAGGAGATGGGTCTGCCGTATGCGGCGGACGCCGCCATCACACGCCATCTGGGGAGATTCCTCAGGCAGCAGGCGACCGCGTCGAACACCGTGCGCCGGGGCCCATCGGGACTCGCCAGCCCGACCCACATCCTGTTCAACGGCGGCGTCCTGCATGCCCCGTTTGTCCGGGAGCGGTTGCGCGAAACCATGGACTTGTGGCTCGCCCAGGAAGGTTTCGCCCCGGTACGCGTATTGGACGGCGAGGATTTGATGCAGGCCGTCGCCCGGGGTGCGGCTTACTACGGCGTCGCAAGGGCTGGCAAGGGCGTAAGAATCCGGGGTGGCATTGCCCGGTCCTACTACGTCGGCGTGGAAACTGCGATGCCCGCCGTCCCCGGCTTCCGCGCGCCGGTAAAAGCCTTGGCAGTGGCCCGGTTCGGCATGGAGGAGGGCAGTTCAGCCCCCGTGCCCGGCCGCGAGTTCGGCTTGGTGGTGGGCGAACCGGCAGAATTCCGGTTCTTCTGCTCCGCCAGCCGCAAGGCGGATGCGCCCGGCGAAATCATCGAAGACATTGGCGACGAGTTGCAAGAACTTTCGCCTGTGGAAGTTCGTCTCACAGCTGACGGCGTTTCTTCCGGGATGGTGCCGGTTTCATTTGAAACAACCATCACCGAAACCGGCGTACTGCAGCTCTGGTGCGTGGCCCGTGACGGTCGCCGCTGGAAATTGGAATTCAACGTTCGCGAAACCATATGAAAAACCCCCGCACCATGAAGGTCGGGATCGATCTCGGCACCACGAACTCCGCGATGGCGTGGATCGACCCGTCCGATGCCGAGGACACCAGCTTTCCTCCAATCCATGTATTCGACATCCCGCAGGTTGTCGGTCCGGGACGTGTCGAAGCCCGCCGCACCCTGCCGTCGTTCCTGTATCTGGATGAAAACCAGCCAGTTGGCGTCTACGCGCGCGAACAGGGGGCCATCGTTCCCACGCGCCTAGTGCACAGCGCCAAATCCTGGTTGTCGAATCCGGATGTGGACCGGAACGCGAAGATCCTGCCTTGGGACGCCGGCGAGGGCGGTCGGGTTCTTTCCCCGGTGGAGGTTTCCACCCGGCTGGTTTCGACGATCCGCGAGGCTTGGGACAAGTCCGGCCGGTTCGGCGACTTGGCCGACATGGATGTGGTGCTCACCGTACCAGCATCGTTCGACGAGGAAGCCCGCGAACTGACTGTGAAAGCGGCGGCGGAAGCGGGTCTCACGAAGCTGACGCTGATCGAGGAACCCGCTGCGGCCTTCTATTCGTGGATCGCGAACAACTTTGCCCGGTCACGGCGGCTACTGTTCGATGGTCAGGTTGTTCTGATTTGCGACGTCGGCGGCGGCACCTCGGACTTTTCGCTCATCAAGGTCGGGCGCGACGGCGACAAAATCGAGTTCACCCGCACCGCCGTCGGCAAACACTTGCTGCTGGGCGGCGACAATTTGGACTTGACGCTGGCCTGGCTGGCGGAGACCAAGATCGGGAAGCAGTTGTCGATCCGGCAACGGAGCGCGCTCCGTCGTCAGTGCTCGGCGGCAAAGGAAACGCTGCTGGGCGACGAGCGGCGGCAATCGGTGGAAATCACCGTGGCTGGCGGTGGGTCGTCACTAATTGGCGGGTCCCTCAAGACCGAAATCACCCGGAAGGAAGCGCTGGAATTGGCGCTCGACGGCTTCCTCCCCATGACGCCGCGCGGGGAGCTGCCCAAGGAGGACAAGCGCAGCCTGTTCCGCGAATTGGGCCTGCCCTACGTCTCGGACCCGGCGATCAGCCGCCATCTGGCGGCGTTTCTCGAGTCGGCGGGCCAAGTGCCCGACGCAATCCTGTTCAACGGCGGCTTCTTTATTCCCGAGATCCTCCGCCAGCGCGTCGCCGACCTTCTGGAAAGCTGGTACGGCAATCGGCCGGAAATTTTTGAAAACCGCGACCTCGATTTGGCCGTCGCCTGCGGTGCCGCCTACTACTCGTATGTAAAGTCCACCGGTTCGGGCGTGCTGGTCCGTGGCGGATTGCCGCGCGCGTACTACGTAGGGCTGAACGATACTTCCGCCGTCTGCCTGGTGCCCCGTGGTGCCGAGGAAGGCGATTCGGTGGAAGTGGACCGCGGCGATCTGCAGCTCGTGGCCAACAAACCGGTTGCGTTCCGGCTGTTGAGTTCGCTCACACGTACTGACGACAAGGCTGGCGAGGTGGTCGATCTGGCCGAGGATATTGCCAAGGATGCCATCCACCAGCATGCGCCGCTCGAAGCGGTCATACGGTTCGGCAAGGGCGGCGAGCGGCTGGTTCCGGTAAAATTGGGCGCGCGGCTGACCGAAACCGGCACACTGGAGACCTGGTGCGATTCCAAAATCGGCGACAACCGCTGGAGGCTGCAGTTCCAGTTGCGGAAGGCTTCGGCCAGCGCTCCTTCAAGTTCGCGCCGACCGGCGGCGGTGGTGGCACGCGAGGCTGTCGATGCGGCGGTCGCGTTGGTCCGGACGGCTTTTGAAACCGGTGATCCGGCACCCGAGGAGTTGCCGTCGAAATTGGAGGCGGCGATCGGGCTGGGGCGGAATTCGTGGCCCGTGGACTTGGCGCGAACCCTGGCCGACACCTTCATCGAATTGATCGAACGCCGCAAGAGGTCCGCCGCGCATGAAATCCGGTGGCTGAATTTGGGCGGATTCTGCCTGCGGCCGGGTTTTGGATACATCGGCGATGAGTTCCGGGTGGAGCAGGTCCGGCGCATCCACGCTGGCGGCCCCCAGTTTGCCAATCAAGCACAGAATGAGATTGACTGGTGGATCTTCTGGGGTCGGCTGGCGGGCGGGCTCAACCGCAACCAGCAGACCGATATCCTGCAAAGGCTGATGCCCGTCCTGATGCCCAAGCCCGGCAAGAAACCGCAGCGGATTAATACCAGTCTGCAGCGCGAAATGTGGCGAACTGCGGCGAGTCTGGAGCTGATCCCGGTTTCCAACAAGGCGCAATTGGGCGACGCGCTGCTGAAGCAGGCACGGGAAAGTGGATTCAACGATTCCGTGATTTGGTGCCTTTCGCGCTTGGGCGCACGGCAGTTGTTCTATGGGCCGACCAACCAAGTCGTATCCCCCGCGGTGGCAAGTAGGTGGATCGAGGCATTGCTGCCAGTCGCGAAAGCGGAGGATGCGTTGGTATCGATGGCACGGAAGACCGGGGACCCGGTTCGAGACGTTTCAGGAACGGTCTTGACTGCGGTGCGCGCAAAACTGACGGACCCAAGCCTAATCGCGCAGCTGGAAGGTGAATCCGACCGCGACGAGCGCGCGCTGGGGCGGATCTACGGCGAAGATCTACCCTCGGGCCTCGTTCTTGGCTAGGGCGATAAACTCCCCGCTTTGCTGGACGATCCAAGGCTGCAAAAGGCTTTTTTCGTCGTTCAACACGCCGGAGCCGGTGAAAACGCCCACCGGCATTTCCATCCAAGGCTCCGGCTGCGATCGCGAGGCACCGGTCAACGCAAGCACAACTAGCAGATGTGCGCGCCGCGCGTTTCGACGTAAAGCGAGTAGATGGACTGGCTCGCCGCCATGTAGAGCCGATTCCTGTTGCGGCCGCCGAAGCAGAGGTTGGCGCAAGTTTCCGGCAGCAGGATCTGCCCGATCATGTCACCGTTTGGCGCGAAGATGTGGACCCCATCGTAACCCGGTCCAACCCAGCCGCAACCAGCCCAGATGTTGCCATCGACGTCGGCCCGGATGCCATCGGCGAGACCGGCTCCCTTGCCCTTCATCTCGGTGTTGATGAAGAGTTTGCTATTGGTCAGCTTGGTGGCATTGCCCCCGGAATACACCACGTCGTACTGCTGGATGGTCTTCGGGAGGGTTGGCTCGTGCGTTGCACCGGTTTCGCACACGTAGAGCTTCTTGTAGTCGTGCGAGAAGCAGATGCCGTTGGGCTTGTGGAGATCGTCGGCAACCTTGGTCATCTGCCCGGTCTTGCCGTCGATGCGGTACACGGCCTCTTTGACCTCGGACTTGGCCAAGTGGCCCTCGTAGGCGACCAGAATGCCGTAGCCGGGATCGGTGAACCAGATATTGTCGTTCGGATCAACGACAACATCGTTCGGAGCGTTCAGCGGCTTGCCCTCGAACTTGTCGGCGAGAACTGTGACCTTGCCGCTGGGCTCGTACCGAACGAGCCGACGGGTGTCGTGCTCACAGGAGAGTTGCCGGCCCTGGTTGTCGAAAGTATTGCCGTTGCTGTAGTTGGCGGCGGGCCGCAACACGCTGACGTGGCCATCCTCTTCGTTGCGCCGCAACTGGCGGTCATTCGGGATGTCGCTCCAGATCAGGCACTGCGCATTCCCGTTCCAAGCGATGCCCTCCGCCCAGCGGTTTCCCACGTGGACACGCTCGATGACGGAATTGTTGACCTTGGCCTTGAAGCGGGCGGGGTCGATCACGATCACATCGGGGTCGGGATAGCCGATGGGGTCCTTTCCGGTCCAGTCGCGCTTGGTCTGGGCGGCGAGGGACGTGGCAGTGACTGCAGCGGCGGCTGTTGTCAATAGGGAGCGGCGGGTGAGGTTGTTGGACATGGACTGGGTTCCTTCGTGGAATCCAGAAGTATATCGTCTTTCGTGCGGTGCTGCTAGAGGTTGCGCTTGAGGAACGAGCAGATTTGGTAACCCGCCATGAACTTGAACGGGGATTCGCCGAGGGTGTAGTGCCCACACGGCATGACAACCAGCTTGTGGTCCAGTTTGCGCTCTTGGACGACGCGTACCAGATCCTTGGATAGTTCCGGCGGAAAAGTGGTGTCGTATGTCGCGTAAAGGAAGAACGACTTCTTCGGCTCGGCGGCAAACTTGTCCATGTAGTGGACAGGGCTCACACAATCCCACGCAGCCCGGAGCCGATCCAGCGTGATCTCGCTCTCGATGCCTTGGCGGATATGGCGGGTCGAGAGACCAGCCCAGACGACATCGCCGAAATAGGTGGAACAGTGGTTGAAAACGTTGACCTTGATGCGCTTGTCGTGCGCACTGGCGAGAAACGCGTAGCAGGAGCCGAGGCTGGTACCCACGATACCGAGGTCGTCAAACCCCTGTGCCTGGAGCCAGTCGAAGCAGGACCGGACATCGATCACGGCTTGCCGGGTTGCATCCATCGTGCGACCTATATTGGCTGAAACCGCATAATCAGCGCGGCTGAGTTCGGCTGGCATCCGCCGGTCGTGGTACGGAAGGCTGATCCGCAACACGGAAATCCCGAGTTCGGCGATGCCCCGGCACAATGCGCCATGCTGGTGCGGCTTCGAATTCCAGTGCGGTAGCAGGACCACGGCCTTGTTGCCGCGCTTCCAGCGGTCCTTCGCCGGAAAGAAACGTGCCCGAACCGTGTTGTTCTCCAAGTACGGCGTCTCGACGGCGGACGTGAACTGCAGTTCATCTCCGTTCAATTCACCGATCACCCGGAAATCGGTAGGTGGATCATATGCATAGAACTGTTCGCTGTTCGTGATCGCAATCCTGTTCAGATCGAGGAGCCGTTGTTCGGGGTCGTCCACGTCCGACTGGAAGGGCCAGTTGCGCGTCCACTCGATACCCCAATCGAAGGGGCGGACCACTCGGTTGGAGTCGCGGAACGCGAGCTTGTGCTCCCACCGCTCCATCCGGCTGCCATACCAATCTTTCACAATTTCCATCGTTGGGGGTGTCAGTTCCCAACTTAGCAGAAGCATGTTTCAGTGCCGTGGCAAAGAGTGGTCTGTCCCGTGACATCTCCGCTTCGCCAACGGCAAGTCTCACCCCCTCCGCACCGTGTAGGTTGCGCCGCTGAAGCTGGGAACGAAAGCGGCCTCCCCGGACTTCACAGACAACACTTCGCTTGCTGATTCGACCGACTCGACGAGCTTGGTTGCGGAATCCTCGGGAGCTTCGCCGATCTGTACCAACTTTGGCTTCCGCACAGCCAACAAGGACCGCAGAGCCATCCCACGCACCTGGGGATTTTCATCCCTCACCAGCTCGGTCAGCCTATCCACGTAAACGTCACCAGTCAGTTGGCCAAGCGCCCACGCAGCCGTCAACCTTCGACCGTCGACACCAACTCTTGACATGGCGAGGATCTCTTTCGCCGCATCCGGCCTCCCCGCAATGTGCAGTCCAATCAGTGCGTTTCCCGCAACCCGGTTGTTCCGGTCCACCGAACAATCGTCCAGAAGCTTCAGCGCTGCCGGCACATCCAGGCCCCATAGGGACTCCACCGCGCTCGCCCGAACACGCTGGTCGGGTCGCTTCAACTGCTTGGCGGTCCAAACGGGGTTCTGGACGCGTTTGCCCACAAACAAAGTCGCCTTCGCCGACAACTTCGAGTCGCCGCTATTCGGAAGGTGCCCCACAATTGGCAGCAGCCTTCTGCCCCGTGAAGTCTCATCCAAAACATCCAGCGCGCGGGCAGCCGAGGGGCCGTCCAAGGATTCCTCCCCGATGTAACTCCTGCCTGGAAGCCGCCGGGCCAGCTTCACGTCGAACGACGGATCCACTGCCGCAAAGCGCCGGAACAACCGAATCGCGTCATCCCTGCCGCCAGTGACCGGGCTGACTATTTCGTCCACCAGGTTGTCCCGTTTCATCATCAGAATCGCGAGCATCCGGTGGGCGTTCGATTGGTGGTGCCCCTTCAGATGCGGGAGTGCAGTGTCGAAGAACAACTCCGAGGCCTCAATGGAAAGACGGCGGATGAACTGCAGCGCCATCGGATTGGAGTCAAACTCATCCAAGGCCCGCTGCAGAAGACGCTCGACAACTCTTTTTTCGAATCCCATTTTCCGCCGGAAATTCCCAACACTGGAACCATCGGCGGAGGCGACTGAAAACTTTAGGGCTGGGGAAGCTATTCCGGCACGTACTGGCGCAAATATTTGTGAGCCATCTTGAAGCCCATCGCGTAGTCCGAGTTGAAATCGGGCCCGGGGCGGTTCGGGGAGCCGTACAGCGGATCCTCATGCTCCAAACTCATCGCACCTTGGTAACCAGCCCTCTGCAGGACGGTGAACAACTCGGCCCACGGCACCGACCCTAGGCCGGGCAACCGGTACAACCACCACTGGGCGGGGCCAACCGGACTGATTCCCACTTTCCTCAGCACGTCCCAGCGAATCTCCGTGTCCTTCAGGTGCACGTCGTAGATCTTGTCGATGAAGTCGCGCGCCGGCTGGACCGGGTCCATGAAAAGACGGACGAAATGCGACGGGTCGTATTGCAGCCCAACGTACGGCGAGTTCCCAAAAGCCTTGAACAACGCCTCAAAACCCTGCGGGCTGATGGCGATGTTCGTGGCCCCAGGATAGTTCTCCCAAAGAATCCGAACTTTGTTCTTTTCGCAGGCGGGAAAGTAGCGCTCCGTATAGACACGGACGATGTCATCGACCTGCTGGTCGAAGCTCCTGGCCCGATTGTTGCCGGACGAGGTGCCGATGTACGGGATGCCCAGTTTCCCGGCAAGCTCGATCAACTTGACGAAATAGTCGTTGTCGGCCTTCCGCTTGTCCAAATCCGCTGCGATGTGTTCCTGGGAAGCCTGCAACGCCGAGACGTGCATCTGGTGCTTGCCCAGTGTCGACTGGATGCCCTCGATCTTTTCCGGCGTCAGGTTGTTCGGGTCGAGGGTCGAGTTCCGGGTGGCACCGAGGATCATGTTCGTGAACCCCTCGTTCTTGGCAAACTCAACATTCGACGGGCTGTACGGCCCCAGAATACCGAGCCGCGGCTTCCACTCCACGGCCTGTGCGACTTGCTGGAGGGTTCCGGCGGCGGCGATACCGCCAATGAGGGTGCGTCTAGTCATGGCGACACTATCTTATACCGGGCTCTGGGGTGGTGGAAGATCGGTATAATGTAAAGAAATCTTGCTCTGTTGCCAGACCTTTCAGAATCCAGCTTTTAGGGGAGTTCCAAAATGAAACACACTAGACCGCTTTTGGCCGCGTTGTTGGGGGTTGCCGTAGCAGCCACCGCCGTGGCACAGACATCCACCTCTCAAATTTCCGGAACCGTCCGCGACACCACCGGTTCCGCCGTCCCACGCGCAGCCGTCGTGCTCACCAACGAGGCCACCGGTGTCGCCCAAAAACAGGCCACCACCGACGCCGGTCTCTTTGCATTCCCATCCATCTCGGTCGGAACCTACCAAGTACGCGTTGAAGCTGCCGGATTCAAGGTAGCCGTCCGCAAGGGCAACACGGTTCAGGTCAACACCCCGCTCCAAGTGGACATCTCGCTCGAAGTCGGTGCCGTTTCCGAGAGCATCGAAGTCAGCGCCACGGCGGAAACTCTCCAGACCTCCAACGCCACCCTCGGCAACGTGATCGAGCAGAAGGCGATCGTAACGCTCCCCCTCAACGGCCGCAACCCGTTGAATCTCCTGATGTACGAGCCTGGCGTCGTGCAGCGCTCAGGCAACACCGTCAACGTGAATGGTGCCCGTTCGAGCGCAGCCAACGTCACCATCGACGGCATTGAAGCCAACGAATCCACCAGCCCAAATCCAACCAGCAACATCTTCCGCCTGAATCCCGACAACGTGCAGGAGTTCAAGGTGACCACCTCGAATCCCAGCGCCGAGGAAGGCCGCAATTCCGGTGCCAACGTCTCGATCGCGACCCGCTCCGGCACCAACACCTTCCATGGTTCTGCATTCGAATTCTTCCGCAACACCGCTCTCAACGCCCAGGAATTCTATGCCAATGCGCAGGGCGGCACCAAGCCGCTGATCCAGTTGAACCAGTATGGCTTCGAAGTGGGCGGCCCGATCCGCAAGAACAAGACGTTCTTCTTTGGCAGCTGGCAGGGCCAAAAAGTGAACTTCGCCGACCCGGTCGACAAGAGCTACGGCCAAGTCAACCTCTACACGCCGACGGCTCTGACGGGTGTTTACCGCTACTGGGTCAACAATCCGGCCAACCCGCTTGTCATCTCCGGGCAGAAAATCACCCAGAACAGCAGCTTGCTCGTCGATCCGAAAACCGGTGCCTACGTCAACGGCGTGCACAACTGCTCTTCCCCGAGCGACCTGAACTGCGTTGCCTCCTTCAACATCTACGCCAACGATCCGGCCAAGATTGGCATGGACAAGGCAGTGAAGTCGGTTCTCGGCGGCTACCCGGCCCCGAATTCCTACAACGCGGGCGACGGCCTGAACTTGGGCATCTACCAATGGAATAGCCCGACGCAGGTGCGCGGACCGCAATTCCTCCTGCGCGTCGACCACACGATCAACGACAAAAACAACGTATTCTTCCGCTGGCTCGGAGCGGAACAGAACACGCTGAACGGCGACCCGCTGAACGGACGTCCTATCGTGATCCCCGGCTACCCCGCCCGCGGCGAAGTTTTCCGTCCGGCCAACAACATTGCCGTCGGATTCCGCAG
>CAITMP010000748.1 GCA_903893525.1 uncultured Acidobacteriia bacterium
CTTCACGGCGTAGGGTTCGCCGTACTTGACGCCGATCAGATTGCCGTAGAATCGTGCGGTCGACGCCAACCGGTCCCTGATCTCGGCCTCGTCCGGGAACAGGTCGGAGCCTTCCTCGACCGGCCCGTATTGGGAGCGGTAGGCCAACAGCGAATCCATGCGCCGGTCGAAATGCCGCGTGACATCTACAACGAACGACGGCGTGACGTTCGCGTACACCGAGGAATAAATGATCTTGTACGGGCGATGCGGCTCGGTGTACTGGTCGATCTTCTTCAATCCC
The DNA here is from genome assembly GCA_903893525.1 of uncultured Acidobacteriia bacterium. Classification (GTDB taxonomy): domain Bacteria; phylum Acidobacteriota; class Terriglobia; order Bryobacterales; family Bryobacteraceae; genus BOG-234. The sequence continues at coordinate 284 of CAITMP010000748.1, forward strand.
GCAAGGAAACAGGCCTCATAGCCGATCTCGGAGGCCCGGTAGTGGTCCGGGTGCCGACCCGTCCAGTAAGGCAGGATCACCGTCCGTGGCCTGAGTACGCGGATCTTGTAGGCGAGCGTCATGCGGCCGGCCATCGAGTTTTCGAGCCGCGCGTCGGGGAAGTGCAAGTTCTCGCGGTGCGACACACGAAGGATTTCCCCGGCTTTTTCCGACTCCGCCACACGCTGTTCGGGAGTGCCGCGCGTGCCCATGTCGCCGGCAGTCAGGTCGATGATACCTGTCTTGTATCCGGCTTCGGCCATTTTGAGCAGCGTGCCGCCGCAAGTCTGTTCCACGTCGTCGGGGTGGGCCGCAATGGCCAGTACGTCGATCATTTGTTCCTTTTCCTAATACACGCGAGGCCGGTAGTAGAGCCGCCGGGTTCCCATCGCAAACACCAGTATGATGCCGACGACGAAGCCTCCGATGTGTCCAAACCACGCTACGCCGCCATCGGACACCGTAGTGTGCACGATGGAGCCGTAACCGCTCACCAACTGCATGCCGAACCAGTAGAGCAGGACCATGGGTGCCGGCACTTCCACCGTGGTCACGAAGATCACGAAAAAGAAGATTGTCTTGATGTTCGCCCGCGGAAAGGTCACCAGATACGCTCCCATCACACCGGCGATGGCTCCCGACGCGCCCACGGTGGGCACCAGCGAGCCGTAGTTGACAGCCGCGTGCACGATTCCCGACAGGACCCCGCAGGCAAGGTAGAAACCGAGGAACTTCACATGCCCCATGGCATCTTCGAGGCTCTTGCCGAACGTCCAAAGGAAGAGCATGTTGCCGATGATGTGGCTCCACCCTCCGTGGAGGAACATCATTGTCACCAGGGATTGCAAGGTTACATGGGCTGGAATCAGCCCATACCGCTGGATCATGACGTTGCGGGCGAAATCGCTCATGGTGATCTCGCGGAAAAACACATAAACACAGACGGCGATCAGCAGCGAGGTGACGAATGGAAACGTGAAAGTCGGGCGGTCGTCGCGGTACGGAAACATGTGGTCTTACGTTAAAGACGATCTTGCGGCCACATCGGTTCGCGAACGCCGTTCGCCGCGTACTAGCAGCGCGTTGGCCTCGGCGAGGGTCGCAATTCCGCCGCGGGCCCCCATCTTGGTGCAATTCAGTGCCGCCATGGCGTTTGAAAATCCCAAGGCGTCCGCAATCGGCATGTCTTGGAGCAGCGCGTAGCAGAACGCGCCATGGAAGACGTCTCCGGCACCGGTTGTATCCACGCAGTTGACGACAAAGGCGGGTGAGTAGACGAATCGGCCCTCGATCAGCGCCAGCGATCCGTGTGCGCCCAGGGTCATCGCAGCCACCCTCATTCCATGCCGTTGTTGGATGGCCGAAAGGGCCTTGAACGGGTCCTCAATGCCGGTCAGACGGGCGGGGAACTCGGAACTCGCCACGAGGTAGTCAATAAACGGAAGCACCCGGTCAAATCCGGCGTATAGCGTGTCCACGTCCGCGGTTACGGGAATATCGTTGGCAGATGCGATGCGCGCCGCCTTCTCCACAGCGGCCGTGTCGTGGCAATCGACATGGAGCAGCCTCGTGCCGATGATCTGGTCGGGGGTGATTTCGTCCGGCTGCAAGGTCAGGCAATCGGCGTGGTTCCAGAAAACGGTGCGTTCCCCGGTGGCCTCGTCGATGACGATGTAGGCGGACTGGTTGGGGCAATTCGTCCTGCGGCGCACGTCGTCGATATTGACGCCCGATTCCTCAAGGCTCTCAATTTGCA